>SCVU01000070.1 GCA_004296785.1 Planctomycetota bacterium | reverse complement strand
GTCGAAGCGCTGACCGCCGGCGAACGCCACCCGGCGGGCGACATCTTCTCGTACTACGTCGCCGACAGCGAGGCGATCCACCCCAACTTTCCGCACACCGTGCGCCTCGAGTACTCGCGCGAGCAACTCCAGCTCTCCCCGACTCCGGAGGTCGACGGCGTGATCTCCAACGTCGACTTCGGCATCGGCGTCATCTCGGTCGACCCGCTGAATCGCGCGGGGAGCATGTTCCCGGTGCGCGACGCGTTCTACTTCACGCTGACGAAGCAGTGGATCGCGCTGACGACTGGCACGGGCCTGTTGCTCGACGGCGCCGCGCCGAACGCAGCGACCGTGTACGCGATGCAGTGGTCCGGAACCGCCTGGTCGCTGCCGGAGATCGTGTACACGCCGGCGGAGCTGCTGGGCGAGAACGTCGACCCGGCATCCGTCGAGATCGACGCGCTGTCCGTCGACGCGAACTCGGCGCAGTGGTTGAACCCCGCGCGGGTGGTGTTCTCGCTCACGCCGGCGAGCAACACGGCGGTCGGCGGGCCGTTCGATCAGCTCCTCGTCTATGCCGAGAACGTGACGCCGTTCGCGAAGACGCTGCAGTCCAAGGACCCGAACGCGGGTCCGTCGCGACCGGTGACCGAGCACCTCGGACTGGTGCGGGTCACGAGCATGCCCGGCGAGCCCGACAACGTGACTTCGACGTGCGGGCTCGATCCGCTCGAGCCGTACCAGCTCGGCGCGGTCGTCGGGCGCGCGACGGATCTGCCGTACTGCGGCGACGGTCGGCTGGGTTTCACGGCGATGCGCACCGACACGCCGCAGGACGCGCCCGACACCGACAAGCTGCACCTGCAGGTCACCGGTCTCGACATCAGCCCGTACCAGCACGCGTTCGTCGAGTTGTACGTCGAGACGCCGACTGCCTGGAGTCTGTGGGGCACCTACTGGGTCAGCCCGCACGGCATGCCGCCGAACACGCTCGACGTCCCGGTGGCGGTCGACGTGAAGCCGCTCACCGCAACGCGGATGTACGCGCGGATCTGCTACCTCGACCCGACGACCCTGACGCTCGTCCCATTGCGCGAGAGCTGGGTCGTCGGGTTCAAGCTCTAGCGCCGCGTCCAGCGAACGAGCGGCGGAAAGCGAGGCGACTCGCGCCTTCCTGGTGGGTCCGCGGGACTGTCTCGCGGGCCCACCTCACTTTGGCGCCCGTCTCACTCGCCTCCATGAAACTCCATCGCTCTCTCGCGCTCGCGCTGTCCTCCGCGCTGCTCGCCGCCAACGCCGACGCGCAGGTGTTCGGCCCATGGCTGCACGATCCCGCACTCCCGTTCTCGGTCTACGTCGACGCAGTCAACGGCAGCGACTCCAACTCCGGCACCGATCCGGCCAACGCGCTGCAGACGCTGCCGTGGGCGGTGTTCATGTGCGATCTCTACCAGAGCTTCCTCGGCACGCCGCAGCCCATCACGCTGAACGTGTTGCCGGCGACCTACACGTTGACCGGCCCGCTCTCGCTCCCCGCGTTCGGCCTGTCGATCGAGGCCTACCGCGGCTCGACGACGGGCTCGGTGACGATCACCGGAAGCGCCTCGAACGCGGGCCTGCTGAACTTCGACCGGCTCGTCCTCCCGCAGACGCAGAGCCTGTTCGGAGTTCCCGACGAGCTGCCGCCGAGCAGCCTGCGCGGCATCAGCGTGACCGGAAACACGGCGGGCTTCGCGATCGAGATCGATCCGTCCGACGTCGGCACGTCGCGCGAGACGCAGCGCGCGATCGAGGTGCTGATCAGCCAGTGTCGGATGCAGGGCTGCCCGCGCGGCCTGATGATCCGCAACGACAATGCGATGGAGCTCGAGTACAAGAACGTGATCGTCGAGAACCACGTCGCCACCTGCGCGATCGGGATCGAGGTGATCAACGCCTGGTACGACAGCGACCTGTTCCGCTCGAACCTGATCACCGGCGCGAAGTACGCCGCGATGCGCTTCAACGGCAGCAACGCCGAGGCCGGCATGCTGCACCCGCGCGTGCTCTCAAACACGGTGCGCACGACGATCGCCAATCTCGCCGACGGGTTCTGGGCGGTCGACATCGCGCTGCAGGACTGCTCGGCGCGCATCGTGAACAACACGCTCGGGTTCGTCGGAGGCACGTTCCCGACTCCCGCGACGATCGAGATCTATCCAGACGCGGGCGGCAGCGCGGGCGAGAGCATCGCGATCGTGAACAACCTGCTGTTCAGCCCGCCGACGCTCGGCAACAACCCGCCCGAGATCCGCCTCTTCAACAACGCGGCGTTCAACGGCTCGCTGGTCGTCGAATCGAACGACTGGGACAACTCGGGCGCGTTCATCGTCCCGGTGACGACGCCCGTCGGTCCGAACAACGTCGGGATCGCCAACCCGAACTTCGTCGCCGCGCCCGGCGACCTGCACCTCACCGCGACCTCACCGTCGGTCGTCAATCAGGGCAATCAGGCGTACATCGTGCCGGGCCCGACGGCGACGATCACGCTGAACGGCCAGAGCGTGTGGGCGCACGGCGCGCTCGACATCGATCTCGATCCGCGCACGACGATGGAGCTCGCGACGATGCTCGACGGCCTGCACCGCGGTTCCGATCAGTTCATCGAGAGCGGGACGCGCCTGCGCAAGGCGACGACGGCGCCGGTCGGACTGGAGTTCCAGCTCGCCGATACCTTCGGCAACCTCGCGCTCGACGCGTCGGGCAACGGCACGGTCCGGCTCGAGCTCGACGTGCCGACCGGTTCGATCTACTTGCTCGTGTACAGCGCGCTGCAGCCGATGGGCGACGAGATGCAGCACTTGGTGATGCCGCCCTGGGGGAGCCTCGCGGTCGATCCGGTGACCGCGGCCGTGGTGCTCGGGCCCGCGACGACGACGGCGTTCCCGCAGGTGATCCCGCTCGCGCTGGGTTCGTTCGCGACGCAGACGGAAGCGCAGCTGCACTTGCAAGCGCTCGTGCTGCTGCCGAGCGGCGTGTGGACGTTCACGAACCGCGTGCGGGTCGACATCGACGGGATCTGAACGGCGACGCGCGTCGAGCAGCGACGTGCGCTGGGTCTTGCTCGCCGCGGCGGGCGGGTTCCTAGTCGGAGCCCGTCCGCCGCGCTTCGTCGCGGCGGAACTCGCGCTCGAGCGCGGCCGGATCGTCGGAGTACGCGAGCAGGAGCCGCTGCAACTGCTCGCGCGAGCGCCGGTCCTCGATCGCGTCGAGCACGATCGCGCAGCCGAGCACGCTGTTGCGCGCGACGCGCCCGGCGACCGCGACGACCGCATCCGCGCTCGGTCCCGCGATGAAGATCGAGCAGCGGCAGCGTGCGCCGACCGCGAGCGGCGGGCGGCACGGCAGGAAGAAGCCGCCGAGCGACAAATCCTGCAGATACCCCGCGCGCCGCGCACCCTCGGCCTCGACCTCGACGTAGACGGAAACGCGCACGCGCGTGTGCTCGCGTTCGTCCGGCGGAAGCGCTTCGCCCATCCTGTCGCGGAATCGGCCGCGCGCGGCGGCGATCTTGAGCGCCGGCCGAGATCCTTGGCGCGCGCGGTCCGCGCGCGTAGGATGTTCGCCCCGAAGCCTCCCCGATGAAGACGAACATCCGCAAGAGCAAGAAGAAGCACGCCAAGAAGACCGGCTACCGCACGCGCCAGCGGACGGTGGGCGGCCGCAAGGTCAACCGCCGCCAACGCGCGCGGCACGGCAGCTTCTAGCGCGCACCCGCGACGCGAACGCGCCGCGATCGCCGCTCCACCAACCTGGGCCGCGCCCGCGCGGCGCCCCGGCAAGGAACCGATGAAACACGCACGACCCACGACCGATCCCCGCTCGTTCCTTCCGCGCACGCGCGAGGGCATGCGCGCGCGCGGGTGGGACGAGCTCGACGTGCTGCTCGTCACCGGTGACGCGTACGTCGACCACCCGTCGTTCGGCGTGCCCGCGATCGGGCGACTGCTCGAGGCGCGCGGCTACCGCGTCGGCATCCTCGACTGCCCCGAGCTCGAGCCCGACGGCTCCGGCTGGCAACGCCTGCCGCCGCCGCGCCTGTGGGTCGGCGTCAGCGCCGGCACCATCGACTCGATGGTCACGAACTACACGGCGTCGCGGAAGCGCCGGCGTCAGGACGTGTACCGCGCGGGCGGCGTGCCGGGTCGGCCGAATCGCGCGTCGATCGCGTACACCGCCGCGGCGCGCCACCACTTCCCCGGACTGCCGGTCGTGCTCGGCGGGCTCGAGGCCGGCCCGCGGCGCCTCGCGTACTACGACTACTGGGAGGAGAAGCTGCGCCGCTCGATCCTCGTCGACGCGAAGGCCGATCTGCTGGTGTGGGGGATGGGCGAGCGCCAGGCGCTCGCGATCACGCAGCGGCTCGAGCGCGGCGAGTCGCTCGCGGGCATGCCCGGCACGTGCGAGATCGCGAAGGCGGTCCCCGCCGGCGCGCGCGTCGTGCCGAGCTACGAGGAGATCGCGGCCGACTGGCAGAAGCTGATCGAGCTGTTCCAGGCGGTGCGCGAGGAGAACGAGCCGGGCTCGCGCACGCTCGCGCAGGCGCACGGCGCGCGCGTCGTCCTGCAGCACGCGCCGCTCGCGCCGGCCTCGCAGGAAGAAGTCGACGAGTTCTACGACCTGCCGTACACGCGCGATTGGCACCCCGATCACACGGCGGCGGGCGGCGTGCCCGCGCTCGAGCCGGTGCGCTGGAGCATCAACACGCACCGCGGCTGCATGGCCGACTGCACGTTCTGCTCGATCACGTTCCACCAGGGACGCACGATCCAGAGCCGCAGCGAGGCGTCGATCCTGCGCGAGGCCGCCGCGCTCGCCGCGCACCACGACTTCCGTGGCACGATCACCGACGTCGGCGGGCCGACGGCGAACATGTACGGCCTGGGCTGCAAGCTGCTCGAGTCCGGCAAGCCGTGCCTCGGCCGCGATTGCCTGTCGCCCGACGTGTGCCCCGCGCTGCGCATCGACAAGCAGAGCGAAGGGTATCGGCGCCTGCTGTCGCTCGTGCGCGGCACGAAGGGCGTCAAGCACGCGTTCGTCCAGTCGGGGATCCGCTACGACCTCCTGTTCAGCCGCAAGACGGGCGATCTTTTGCCGCTGCACCACGACCTCGTCGAGCACCACGTCGGCGGGCGCATGAAGCTCGCGCCCGAGCACGCTTCGAGCGAAGTGCTGCGCGTGATGAACAAGCCCGGCTTCGAGGTCTACGAGAAGTACGAGGCCGCCTACCAGAAGGAGTGCGCGGATCTCGGGCGCGACCAGCACCTCGTCAACTACTTCATCGTCGGTCACCCGGGCACGGGCCTGGCGCAGGCGATCGAGCTGTTCGAGAAGCTGCTCGAGCGCAACTACAGCCCCGAGCAGGTGCAGGAATTCATCCCGCTGCCGATGACGCGCGGCGCGATCCAGTACGCGACGGGTCGCGATCCGCTGACGCTGGAGGAGCTGTACGTGCCGCGCGGCGGTCGCGAGCGACGGCTGCAGAAGGCGCTGGTGCGCTGGAAGGATCCGCTCAATCGTCGGCTGGTCGAAGAGGCGCTGACGAACGCGGGGCGACGCGACCTGATCGCGAAGTTCCACGCGACGCTGGGCGGCGGTTCACGCCGTTCGGGGCACGCGTCGCGGCCGGAGGGTGAGGAGATCGAGGACCTCGATTCGTGCGGGTGAGGCGGGCGGGCTGGCAGAGCCGCCGCGCCGAGAGCCGCTAGCGCGGTGAGCGCCGGAAACGCGGGGAGCGGGTCGAGCGCGTCGCGCGCGTCGAGCGCGGCAAGCACAGCAAGCACGGAACGCGCGGCAAGCACGGCAAGCGCGGCGCGCTCGGCGACGATCTCCTCACCTGACGGACGCTCGCCAATGTCTGCCTGATCGACCAGCGCTGTCCCCATGGAGCTCTTACGACGCGTTGTGTTCGATGACCGCAACCGCGCGATGTCGCGAGTGCCTCGCGGCTCGAGCAGCGTGTCCGCGCCTCGACGCGTTCAAACGTTCGCCGAATCAAGTCCGCGCTCCGCGCACGCGCAGCGCACTCGGTTTGTCAGCGCGCAGGATTCATCGAGCGGTGATCGCGCACGCTGATTCGTCCGTCGGCAGCGTCGGTGTTCGCCGCCGCTCATCAGCCGACCGAACCTGATTCGGCGGACATCCAAGTGCGAGCCGGATCGTCATCGACGGCTGCCACGCAATTTCGACTTTCCCCGCCACCGTCGCGGCGTTCGTGCATCCAGGTGCTTGGAGAACGCATCGATGCTCGATCCCGTCGAACCTGCCCACGCGTGCCTCGCAACCGCGCCGGTGCCCGCGCGCTCATCCGTTCGCTGGCGCCACGTCACTCATTCGACCAGCCCGCCGTGCTCACGAGCCGCGAAGCGCTCGAACGACGCGACGCACTTGAGCGACGCGGTGTGCTCAAGCGGTGCTGCGTGCTCGAGCGACGCGGCGTGCTTGAGCGAGGCGGCGTGCTTGAGCGAGGCGGCGTGCTTGAGCGAGGCGGCGTGCTTGAACGACGCGGCGTGCTCGAACGACGCGAGGTGCTTGAACGGCTCGACGCACTCAAGTTGCGCTACACACTCGACCGGAGCCGCGCGCTCGAGCGGCGTGACACGTTCGAGCGGAGCTGCTCGCTCGGGCGAAGCTGCTCGCTCGAGCGAAGCTGCGCGCTCGCGCGTCGCTCGCTCGAGCGGCGCGACTTCTTTGGATGGAACGCGTGAGTCGCGCCGTCCGAGCCGCGCTCCGACGACGCCGCTGCTCCCGTTCGGTGCAGGCTGGGGCGGTCGACGCCGCGGCGCGGGCCGCAAGCCGAAACACGGCCGTGCGATGCACCCGCACACCGCGCGTCCCGAGCAGTGCGCGCGGCATCCGATCCACGTGACGACGCGCATCCGGCCGGGTCTGCCGAGCTTGCGGCGCGCGGACTCGCATCGACTGCTCGCGGACACGCTGCGCGCGGGCGCGGATCGGTTCGGTTTCCGCCTCGTCGAGTACTCCGTGCAGTCGAATCACCTCCACCTGCTCGTCGAGGCCCCCGATCGCGAGGCGCTGACGCGCGGCGCGAAGGGGATGTTCGTTCGACTGGCCAAGCGCCTCAACCAATGGTGGGGCCGCAAGGGCCAGGTGTTCCCCGAGCGGTTCCACGCCCGCGCGCTGCGCTCACCCCGCGAGGTCCGACGCGCGCTCGCCTACGTGCTGCACAACGCGCGTCGCCACGGCAGCTTCGGCGAGGGCATCGACCCGCACTCGTCGGGAGCGTGGTTCGACGGATTCGCGGCAGCGCGCGCGAAGTCGGACGCCGGCGCGGAGTTCGTGCGAAAGATGGCGAGCTGGCGGCCCGTCGTCCGTCGCGCGGCGAGCTGGCTGCTGCGTTCGGGATGGCGCCGTGGGGGACTCATCGACATCGACGAGGTTGTCGCCGCCTGGAGCGAGCCGCATTGACGCGCTGGCGGAGCGCATGTCGCAGCGCCGTCGCAGCGCACACTGCAGAACCTGCCGCACTTCGTGACGGGCGCAGATGCCGCGTGCGAACCTCGCGCCCCGCGCGGCGTGTCCGCGCGGCGTGCTCGTGCCGCGTGCTCGTGCCGCGCGCTCGTGCCGCGCGCTCGTGCCGCGCGCTCGTGCCAAGCGCTCGTGCCAAGCGCTCGTGCCGCGCGTTACTGCCGCGCGTTACTGCCGCGCGTTCGTGCCGCGCGTTACTGCCGCGCGCAACAGCAGCGTGCTACTGCCGCGTGCTACTGCCGCGTGCTACTGCCGCGTGCTACTGCCGCGTGCTACTGCCGCGTGCTACTGCCGCGTGCTACTGCCGCGTGCCGCGCGTGCTTCGTGCGCTGCGGGTCTCGCGCGCTCGATCCGCTACTTCGTCTTGAAGATCGCGCCGTTGCTCAGCTTGACTTGCTGACCGCCGAGCATGAAGACACTGCCCGGCAGCCCCTGGCTCGACCAGATCTGCGGCGCCCAGTTGTGCGGCGAGAGACCCGCGTTCGCCATCGCGATGCGCTGGTTCCACTCGTCGTCGTCCGGCGCGATGCGGCGCGCTTCCTCGAACGCGCGCCGCGCGTCGTCGCGACGTCCGGCGGCGAGGTACTGATCGCCGAGGCTGCCCCAGGCGCCGTCGTCGTTCCAGCGCCGCACGGTCTCCTCGGCCGTCGCGAAGTAGCGCGACGGATCGCGCTCCATCAGCCAGCTCGCGGCCTGGTCGTGGAACGGATTGTCCGCCAGCGCGCGCAGGCAGCTCTCGTACGCGCCGGCGCGGTCGCCGAGTCGCTCCTGCGCGAGCGCGAGCTGCGCGAACAGATCCGGCGCGGCACTCCGGTCGGTCGAGAGCGCGCTGAGCCGGCGCTGCAGCGCGTCGGCGTACAGCGCGGGCCGCTCGGCCAGCAGGAAGTCGGCGCCTTCGCGGTAGTCGACGTCCTCGCGCTCGAGCCACGCGCTCGCCGCGCGCGTCAGCTCCTCGCCGCGGCCCTGGTCGCGCAGGAATCCCATGTAGCGCGCTTGATTCTCCCAGTCGCGCACGCCGTCGCCCGCCAGCGTCGCGAGCATCCGCGACTCGGCGAGCTTCGGATCGACGTCGCCGAGCGTGCGCCATGCGAGCTCGTTCGGTTCCGAGTTGCGCCAGACCCAGTCGAGCAGCCCGCGCGCTTCCTCGCCGCGGCCCAGGCGCGCGAGCAGCGCGGCGCGGCGCGTGTCCATGCGCGCATCGGGCTCGTCGCCGTGCCGGGCCTTCCAGCGCTCGAGCGCGGCGAGCGCGCCGGCCGGATCGTGGCGCTCGAGGTTCGGGCCCCAGCGCGGGTCGCGCCAGTCGAAGTCCTCCGCGTGTCGCTCCAATCCGAGCACGAGCGCCTCGCTCGCGCCGGCGCGATCGCCGGCTGCGAGCAGCGCCTGCGCGACTTCGGCCGAGGACTCCGCCGGCAGGTCGTGCGCGCGCAGCACGCGCAGCGCATCCTGCGGCAGGCCCGCGCGCATGTACGTCTGGAACAGGAACTCGCCGGTGCCGTCGGCGTCCGCGGAGAACGCGGCGTAGAGCGCGCCGCTCTCGATCAGGCGCGCGAGCTCGTCGGTGCCGACCGCGCCGGCGTGCGCGGCGCTCGCCTCGAGCGCGCGCGCGCCGAGCGGCTCGACGGCGACGCGCGCGGATTCCTGCGTCCGCGCAGCGAGCTCGTCGCGCAAGCGGTCGAGCTCGGCCCGCAGCGCGCTCGGATCGCCGGTGGGCGCCGCGTCCGCCGGCGCAGCGCGCGGGGCTCGCGGCGCGATCGCGTCGTCGAGCGGCGCGCTCGAACCGCGCAGCGCTCCGGCGCACAACGCGCCGACGGGGATTCCGATGACCAGCCCGACCGCTGCCGCGGTCCACGCGACCCGACTGCCGATCTTCATGCAGTCATGCTAGCCAGCCGCCGAGATCCGCGCACCCGGCCGCGCGCAACGTCAGCTAGACTCGAGCCCAACAGGAGTACTCGCATGCTCATCCTCACTCGACTCTCGCTCATCGCTTCCGCCTCCGCCGCGCTCTTCGTCCCCGCCGCCGCACAGCACTGGTTCCAGGCGCCGCGGCTGACGCAGGAGGTCGTCGGTCTGCCCACCGTTGGATTGGGCGATTTCGATCACGACGGCGCCGTCGACTTGTTCTGCGCGAACAACGGCGCGACGCGCGTGTACCGCAACGACGGCAACGCCGTCTTCCCGCAGCTGCTCGCCGAGACGCTGATGCAACCGGGCGAGCTCGCCAGTGCCGGCGTGCTCGCCGATTTCGACGGCGACGGCGAGCTCGATCTCGTCAACGGGCAGAGCGGCGCGACGATCGGCGTGCGCGTGCACCGCGGCCTGGGCAGCGGCGCGTTCGACGCCGGCACGGTGCTGCCGCTCGGCGCGGGCCTGCACTCGCTGTGCGCCGGACAGGCCGATGCGGACGCAGCGCTCGAGCTCGGTGTCGCGACGCTGCTCGTCCAGCCGGGCGTGCAGCTCGAGTACCGCGTGCAGTGGATCGACTGGAACGGCGCCGCGTTCGTCGCGGGCGCGGAATCGGTCGGGCAGGTGCTCAACTGGGGCGCGGGCACGCTGGCGGCGGTCGACGGCAACGGCGACGGCCGCGACGACCTTGTGCTCGCGAGCCAAGGCGTGCTGTACGCGTACGCGACCGGCGCGAGCCCGCTCGACGCGCCGTCGTCGCCCGCGGCGACGCCGCTGGGCATCGGCAACCCGACCAGCACCGTGCATCTGTTCGGGTGGGACTTCGACGCCGACGGCGCGCGCGACCTGCTCGCGTACCACGGCAATCCCAACGCGGGCTACGGGCTCGTGCTGCTGCGAGCGCAGCCGGGCGGCGGCTGGCAGGTCGGACCGTTCCAGGCGCCGCCGATCAACAACTCGCGCATCTTCGCCGGCGACTGGGACGGCGACGGCGACTCCGATCTCGTGATGAACGCGCCGATCGCGCTGTACGGCGGCATGCGCCTGATGCGCTACGACGCCGGCGGCACGTTCGCCAACGCCGGCGCGGGCAGCGCGGTCTACGTCGGCAACGGCGGCGGTCTGGCCGACCTCGATCTCGACGGGTTCCTCGACTTCTCCGGGCCCGGCTCGGTCGTGCACGGCAACGGCTCGTTCACCACGTTCAACGGCGGGCCGCTCGCGTTCAACGGATACCAGGGCACCGGCCTGGAGCCGCGCGACATCGAGGGTGACGGCGACCTCGATCTGCCGCAGCAGGTCGCGTCGCTCGTCAACGACGGCAGCGGCAACGCGACCTCGGTCACGCTGTGGCCGACGGCTCCGGCGCAGCACTTCTACGTCAACAACGGCGTGCTCGGCGACTGGGACGGCGACGGGCGCGACGACTGGATCGTCGGGTTGATGCACGTGATCCCGCCGTTCCAGCAGACGTTCAAGGGCAATCACCTGCTGCGCGACGACGGCAGCGGATACTTCGTCGACGTCGGGTTGGCGGCCGACCTGTCGTTCGACTGGACGCCGTTCGGCGGCCTCGACACGCTCACGACGTACGCGTTCGACGTCGACCAGGACGGCGACAAGGACATGCTGCGCCAGAACGGCTACTTCCGCAACGCGGGCGGCGGGACCTTCGACGCCGCGATCCCGCTGCCGACGCTCGGCAAGCCGCTGCGCATCGCCGACTTCGACGGCGACGGCCAGTTGGAGATCCTGGCGCTGGTCGACGCGGCCACCGACAGTCTGCTGCTGCACGACGTCGTCGCGCCCGCGACGCTCTCGACGACGACGCTTGCGAGCGCGGCCACGCTGATGCCGAACTCCTCGTGGCAGGATCTCGACGGCGACGGCGATCGCGACATCGCCGGCACGTCGTTCGACGGCGCGGCGTATCGCCCCGTGATCGTGCCCCGCACGCCGAGCGGTTTCGGCGCGCCGATCGTGCTGAACCTCGCGCAGCTCAACAACGCAGCGCGCGTCGCGGCCGAGGATCTCGACGGCGACGGCTTCGTCGAGCTGCTGGTCGGCGGAACCAACAGCGCGCTCGTCGGCGCTCACCTCGGCACCGCGCAGCCGTTCGAGTACGGCGCGCCGCGCGTGTTCCAGGCCGGACAGGTGCTCGGCTTCGAGGACATCGACGAGGACGGCGACCTCGACATCGTCGGCGCGCTGACGAGCGAGGGACGGCGCTTCCACGGCGCGAGCGCCGGCGGCGCGAAGCAGTACGGCGCGGGAACGCCGGGGAGCGGCGGCGCCGTTCCGTTGCTCGGCGCGAGCGGGCCGTTCCGCAGCGGTTCGACGACGGCGACGCTCAACCTCGTGCGCGCGAAGGGGCCGGCGCCGACCTTCCTCGGCGTGTCGAGCGGGCAGGGGTTCGTGCCTGATTATCCGCTGGTCGGGTTGACGACCTTGATCGATCCGCTCGGGTTCCTCGCGCTCGTGCAGATTCCCGCGGCGGGCAGCGGCGTCGGCGACGGCGAGTGGCACCTCGCCATCAACGTCGATCCGGGGCTCGTCGGCCAGACGTTCTTCCACCAGGCGTTCGTGGTCGATGTCGGGATCGCGGGGTTGGTGGCGCAGTCGAATGGATTGCGGATTGCGTATGGGAGTTAGCGGTTCGATGTAGGGTCGCGCGCAGAGCGCGCGACTTACGCGGCCGAGGACGGCCGCGTGACTTTTCATCCGATCGGGCGCGCAGACGCGCCCGATCGGATGAAAAGTTCAAGGCGAGCGGCGTCAGAACCTTCGACGGGCGCGCGGGCTCGACTCGCCGGTCGAGAGAGAACGGAAAGGGCGTTGAAGACGCGAAGCGCGTTGAAACCGCGACGCGCGTTGAAGCCGTGACGCGCGTTGAAACCGCGACGCCCGCGGCGAGGGATCACGCCGTTCGACCGTGGCGACGGGTCCGACGGCCTGGTTCTGCGGCGACCGGCGTGTTCCAACGCCGGAACCTCTGCGATCTCGATCGTGTCCGCCCTTCACTCCTCATTCGATCGGGCGCGTCTGCGCGCCCGATCGAATGAGGAGTCACGCGGCCGTCCTCGGCCGCGTAAGTCGCGCGCCCTGCGCGCGACTCCCCAACTCCCCAACTCCGACTCCCGCCTCAAGCCCTGAACACGCGCGCCAGCGTCAGGTCCTGACCTCGATAGCTGGCGCGCGCGCCCTTGCGGCCCTCGCCGTACACCTGCTGCGGCCGCCGCGCCGAGCGGAAGAACTTCAACCGACAGAACGACTGCCCATCCTCGACGAGGAACGGGAAGTCGTGCGCGCGCACCTCCAACACGGCCGGCGTGCCGCTCGCTCGCACCTTCCCGCTCTTCTCCAGCTCCCATCCGAAGCCGTTGTCGAAGAAGCCCGCGTAGTTGTTGCGCAGCTCGCCGACGCCGACGTCGACCGGCAGCATCTCCGCGCACAGGTCCGGCGGCACGCGCAACCGCTCGCGGCTGGCGAGGATGTAGAAGCGACCGGGCTCGAGGATGCAGTGGCCGTTCTTCGCGTGCACGGGCTCCCAGAAATCGTCGCGGCGATGCGCGCCGGGCTTGGCGAACTCGACGACGCCGCTGCCGCTGCTCGCGCGCCACGCGCACGGGTCGCGCTCGGCGAGCCCGACGCGCAGCTCGAGCGCACCCTCCGCGTCGATGCGCAGCGCGTCGAGCGGCACCGGCCGCTGGCGTGCGCCGCGGCCGAGGAAGCACAGCGGCTCGCGCGCGTAGCGCGCCTCGAGCTCGTCGCGCGACAGCGCCGCGCGGCCGCGCAGCAGGCGCACCTGGCACAGCCGGTCGCCGCGCCGCAGCCGCACCGGGAACGACAGCGGCGCGATCTCGATCCACGGCTTGCCGCGCCAGCCGGCCGGCGCTTCGTCGAAGCGCGGATGTCCCTCGACGAGCACGCGCGTGAACAGATCGCAGCGCCCGGTCGAGCTGCGCGGATTGAAGCGCGCGTGCACGTCGCGCGGCAGCGCGAACTCCTCCTCGAGTTCGACGAGGTAGATCAGGCCGCGCTCGAGCACCGCGCCGCGCCCATCGAGCGACAGCTCGGAGGTCGCGAGCTCGGCGAGGCGCTCCGACAGCGGCGTGCGCTCGGGCAGGAACCCGGCGCGGATGCGCAGCGCGCGGCCGGACAGCCGCAGGTCGAGGCTGGCGGGCTGGAACGACTCGCGCGCCAGCGGCGTCGCCGCGCGGATCGCTCCGCCGCGCGCGAGCTCCCGCAGCTCCGCATCGACGAGCACGTGGCCAAGACTGCGGGGCATCGGGCGCTCGAGATTGTCGCGCATCGAGCGCCCCGCGGGCAATCGCGGGCCGATCGCGCGCGCGCGCGACCGCTGCTAGACTGCCGCGCCCAACTGATGAAGATCCACGAGTTCCAAGCCAAGGAATTGCTGCGCGCGCGCGGCGTCGCCGTCCCGCGCGGTCGCGAGTGCACGAGCCCCGAGCAAGCCGAAGCGGCGTATCGCGAGCTCGGCACCGCGATCTGCGTCGTCAAGGCGCAGATCCACGCCGGCGGCCGCGGCAAGGCCGGCGGCGTCAAGGTCGTGAAGAGCGCGGCCGAGGCGAAGACGGCCGCGGCCGCGATCCTCGGGCGCACGCTCGTCACGCACCAGACCGGACCGCAGGGCCAGCTCGTGCGGCGGCTGTGGGTCGAGCAGGGCTCGGCGATCGAGAAGGAGTACTACCTCGGCCTGGTCGTCGACCGCGAGTCGAAGCGACCGGTGCTGATGGCGAGCTCCGAGGGCGGCATGGAGATCGAGGAGGTCGCGGCGAAGCACCCCGAGAAGATCCTCAAGGCGAGCTTCGATCCGCAGCAGGGACTCGCCGCGGCCGACGCCGCGCGCCTCGCCAAGGGCATCGGCATCCCGGCGGCGCTCGAAGCGCGCGCGGTCGAGTTCATGCAAGCGCTGTGCGCGGCGTTCGTCGCGCTCGACTGCTCGCTCGCCGAGATCAACCCGCTGGTCACGACGAAGGACGGCCAGGTGATCGCGCTCGACGCGAAGATCAACTTCGACGACAACGCGGGCTTCCGCCACGCCGAGTACGAAGCGCTGCGCGACGTACACGAGGAGGACGCGAAGGAGGTCGAGGCCGGCAAGTTCGGACTGAACTACATCGCGCTCGACGGCGACATCGGCTGCATGGTCAACGGCGCCGGGCTCGCGATGGCGACGATGGACGTGATCCAGCTCTACGGCAGCGCGCCGGCGAACTTCCTCGACGTCGGCGGCGGCGCGACCAAGGAGAACGTGACGGCGGCCTTCAAGATCCTGCTGTCGGACGCGAAGACGAAGGGCGTGCTGATCAACATCTTCGGCGGGATCATGAAGTGCGACACGATCGCCGAGGGCGTGATCGCCGCGGTGCGCGAGGTCGCGCTGAAGGTGCCGCTGGTCGTGCGCCTCGAGGGCACGAACGTCGAGAAGGGCAAGCAGCTCCTGCGCGATTCGAAGCTGCCGATCGTGACCGCGGACGACCTCGACGACGCGGCGTCGAAGATCTGCAAGGCCGTCGCGGCCGCGCGCTAGAGCGAGAGGAATCCACATGGCGATCTGGGTCGACAAGGACACGAAGGTCATCTGCCAGGGCTTCACCGGGAAGAACGGCACGTTCCACAGCGAGCAGGCGATCGCGTACGGCACGCGGATGGTCGGCGGCGTGACGCCCGGCAAGGGCGGCACGACGCACCTGAGCCTGCCCGTCTTCGAGAGCTGCAAGGACGCGCGCGCGAAGACCGGCTGCAACGCGACCGTGATCTACGTGCCGCCGAAGTTCGCGGCGGACGCGATCGTCGAAGCGGCCGATGCGGGCATCGAGCTCATCGTCACGATCACCGAGGGCATCCCGGTGCTCGACATGGTGCGCGTCGCCGAGCGCTTGAAGGGCTCGAAGAGCCGGCTGATCGGGCCGAACTGCCCGGGCATCATCACGCCGGGCGCGTGCAAGATCGGGATCATGCCGGGCTACATCCACAAGCCCGGCCGCATCGGCGTCGTGTCGCGCTCGGGGACGCTGACGTACGAAGCGGTGTGGCAGTTGTCGAAGCGCGGCATCGGTCAGTCGACGTGCGTCGGCATCGGCGGCGATCCGGTCAACGGCACGAGCTTCATCGACGTGCTGAAGGCGTTCAACGCCGACAAGGACACCGACGCGGTGATCATGATCGGCGAGATCGGCGGCAACGCCGAGGAGCAGGCCGCCGACTACATCAAGCGCGAGATGAAGAAGCCGGTCGTCGGCTTCATCGCCGGCGTCACCGCGCCGCCGGGCCGCCGCATGGGCCACGCGGGTGCGATCATCTCGGGCGGCAAGGGCACGGCGGCCGACAAGATCGCCGCGCTCGAGGCGGCGGGCGTGTGGGTCACGCCGAGCCCGGCGCGCCTGGGCGAGACGATGGAGAAGCGGCTGGCCGAATCGGGCCTGCTCGCCGGCGCGCGCGGCTAGCGCGACGCGCGCGGAACGCGATGGAGTCCGTGCCGGACTGGCGAGCGGTCCGCACCGACGACGGCTCGTGGACGCTCGCCCATCCCGAGCACGGCGAGACGTGCCACTCGACGTCGGGCGCGTGGCAGCAGGCGCTGGAGCGCTACGCGCGGCCGTGCCGTTTGCGCGAGCGCGCGCAGGCCGGCGCGCGCGAGCTGCGACTGCTCGACATCGGCACCGGGCTCGGTCTCAACCTCGCCGCTGCGCTGAGCGAGCTCGACGGCACCGGCTGCGCGCTCATCGCGGACACGTTCGAGCGCGATGCGAGCGTGCGCGAGGCGATGCTCGAGCTGGTTTCGGTACACGGCGCGCTCGACCCGCGCGCCGAGCCGTTCCACGCGCGCGTGCGCGCGGCGCTCGAACGCGGGGGAGACCGCTCGATCCGCACCCACTTCGGCGACGCGCGCGCGCTCGTGCCCGCGCTCGAACCGACGGCGCGCTACGACGCGGTGTTCCTCGATCCGTTCTCGCCGCGCCGCGAGCCCGACCTGTGGACGGGCGAGTTCCTCGCCGCGATCGCGGCGCGCATGGCGCCGGGCGCCTGGCTGTCGACCTATACCGTCTCGAAACCTGTGCGGCGCGCCCTTGCGGCGGCGGGGCTCGCGGTGCTCGACGGACCCGCGGTCGGGCGCAAGCGCGCCGGGACGCTGGCGCGTTCCGCGCTCGATGGAGGAACGCGGCGCGCCGAACCTCTATAGTGGAGGGACCGCACACGCCCCTCCGGGCAAAGGAACGCTGATGATCTTCGTCGCTTGGTTCAACACGGGAGAGCTGCTGCTCGTCCTCGCGATCGCGCTGCTCTTGTTCGGCGGCACGAAGCTGCCCGCGCTGGCTCGTTCGATGGGGGCCAGCGTCAACGAGTTCAAGAAGGGCCTGAAGGACGGGACCGAGGACGCCAAGAAGGCCGAGGCCTCGTCCAAGGACGCCTCCTGATCCGCGGCGAGCGGTTCGCCCGATGCGCGAGGCGCCGACCATCCAAGGACTCGTCCTGTGCGGGGGGCGATCCGTCCGCATGGGGACCGACAAAGCGCTGCTGCCTGCGGAAGAGGGGCATCTGCTGCGGCGGGCGATCGCCATCGTCGAGTGCGTGAAGCGCCCCGCGCTGCTCGCGTGCGGCCCGACGCCGCGCTACGCGGACATGCAGCGCGAGCTGGTGCTCGACGCGTTCCCCGACGGCGGACCGCTGGCGGGATTGCTCGCTGGGCTCGAGCGCGCGCGCGCGCAGTACGTCGTGGCGTTGGCGGTCGACATGCCCGGCGTGAGCGATGGCCTTCTGCACGTGCTCTTGGAGACGGCGCTGCGCGACGATCTCGACGTCGTGATGCTGTCCTCGGAGCGCGGTGACGAGCCGCTGTGCTCGATCGTGCATCGCCGCGTCGCGCCGAAGGTGCGCGCGGCCCTCGAGCGCGGCGAGCGCAAGATGACCGCGTATCACTCCGACGGCGTCCGCGTCGGTCGGCTGCCGGTCGACGCGGCGCTGTGCCTGAACCTGAACACGCCCGCCGACGTCGAGGCGTGGCGCGGCTCGAAGGTGCAAGCGCGATGAGCCGCACTCCGCCCGAGCTCGCGCGCCTCGTCGAGACCGTCCGCCCCGGCCTCGCGCGGATGCGCGACGTGCTGCGCCGGCAAGTCGCGGAGGGCTCGGCCGCCGTCAGCGACATGACCGAGCACGTCGGTCGCTTCCAGGGCAAGCAACTGCGCGGCGCGCTCGTGCTGCTCGTCGGCGAAGCGACCGGCAACACGACCGACGAGCATCCGTCGGTCGCCGCGATCGTCGAGATGATCCACCTCGCGACGCTCGTGCACGACGACATCCTCGACGGCGCGAAGGTGCGCCGGCGCGTCGCGTGCGTCAACGAGCGCTGGGACAACCAGGTCGCCGTGCTGCTCGGCGATTTCCTGTACGCGCGCGCGTTCTCGCTGTCGACCGACCTGTCGAGCCGCCTGTGCAGCAAGCTGCTCGCGGAGACGACGCGAAAACTGTGCGTCGGCGAGATCGACCAGAGCGCGCGGCGCTACGACTTCGAGATGCCGCAGGAGATCTACGAGTCGATCTGCGCGGCGAAGACCGCCAGCCTGTACGCGGCCGCGTGCGAGCTCGGCGCGCGCTACCCCGGCGGCAACGAGGAGGTCGGCCGCGCGATGGGCGCGTTCGGCCACGCGATCGGGCTCGCGTTCCAGATCGTCGATGACTGCCTCGACGTCGCCGGCGACGAGGACGTCGTCGGCAAGAGCGTCGGCACGGACGTCGAGGACGGCAAGGTCACGCTGCCGGTGCTGTACACGTACGCGCGCGCCGACGAACAGCTGCGCGCCGAGATCCGCCGCATCTACACGCAGCCGGGGCTCGCCAAGCGCGCACGCGTGCTGCGCGAGACGTGCTCGCTGGACGCGGGCATCGAATACGCATACGACCGCGCGCGCGCGCTCGTCGAGCAGGCGCAGGCGCGGCTCGATCGGCTCGCACCCGGCGCGGCGCGCGATGCGCTGTACGGGATCGCCGAGTTCACGCTGCAGCGGAATTGGTGAACGGAGAACTGGTGAGCCGACCCGTGCCCGAATCCGCGCCGACCGCGGCGCCCGCTGCCGCTCCCGCGAAGCCGTTCGCGTGGGGCTTCCTGCTCTCCGCGCTCGTGCTGATCGGGCTCGCGGTCGTCGGGCAGGCGATCGGCACCGTCGGCGAGCCGTACTTCAAGGCGCTCAAGTCGGGGTGGGTGCACGAAGGCTGGTCGGGCCTGTTCGCGGCGCCGGCGAAGTACCTTGATGACCCGGGTCTGCGCGCGCGCGACTACGTGTTCGGCGCCGGCCTCTTGACCGGGCTCGCGTTCGCCCTCCTGCAGCGCGCGGCGATCCGCCGCTTCTTCCTGTCGATGCACTGCGGCGTCGCGCTCGTCGTGCTGTGCACGCTCAGCGTGTCGGTCGGCGTGCTCGTGCCGCAGATCGAGAACTTCGAAGACTCGGATCAGCGCGTCACCGCGGCGAATCGCGACGGTCCCGACGGCGAGCTCAATCGGTTTCTCAACGCCGAGGGCGTGTTCCTGTACAGCATGAAGCACCTGTACGGCATCGGCGCGCCCGAGCGCGAGCTGCCGCCGCAGGTGATCGAAGGCCTGAACCGCTTCGGCGCGCTGTACGGCAAGGAAGAGCGCGACAACCGCGAGAAGGAGATGCGCGAGGCCTTCGTCAACGAAGCCAAGGGCGTCGAGATCGGCCAGTTCATCTCCGACCACGAGGGTTGGCTGACCAAGACGTTCGACGTCTGCACCGCGCTCGACTTCAACCGAACCTACAAGTCGTACTGGTTCGCGACGCTGTGCACGCTGCTCGCGTTCGCGGTCGGCCTGAACCTCACGCGCTACTCGCCGCGCCACTGGTTCACGATCCAGAAGGCCGGCTTCGCCGTCGTGCACCTCGGCGTGCTGACGATGCTGTTCGGCGGCTGGATCACGAAGATCGCCGGAGACCGCGGGATCCTGCACCTCGACCTGCGCGACGGACCGCAGGACACGTACGAGCGGCACTTCAATCCGAACAAGATCGCGCGGCTCCCGTTCGCCGTGCGCCTCGACCGCTTCGCGCGCAAGGACTGGGAGGCGATCGAGGTCCACTTCAACGACTCGCAGCTCAAGTCGCGCGTGCCGCGCTACACGGTCTGGCCGGACCGCGCGATCGACCTCGACTACGTCGCCGACGAGCGGCCGGGCGCCAAACCCGGCGACACGCGGCCGTCGCTGCGCCTGCACGTCGCCGCGATGCACGACCACGTCGACATCCGCGTGCCGACGGTGACCGAGCAGCCGCCCGGCGCCGAGTACGGCCTGCCGCTCGTCGACCTCGAGATCCCCGACATCGGCGCGACGAGCTTGTTCGAGCAGTCGGTCACGCAGGCGGTCGGCGACGGGCGTCGCCGCATCTACCTGTCGCCGTACCTGCCGAGCCAGGCGGTGTTCCACCCGACCAACCTGTGGCGTCTGCGCGTCGCGCGCGACGAGGACGGGCCCGGGATGTTCCCGACCGAGGAGGGCATGCTCGGCGTGCTCGAGGTCGAGGTCGGCAAGGAGCGCCAGGTCGAGCCCGAGGTCGTGCCGATCCAGCTCGGCTCGACGTTCAAGACGCTCGGCGGCTACACGATCCGCGTGACCGAGGCGACGCGCAACCTGGTGATGGTGCACGACGCGAGCGATCAGCCGCAGCCGCGCTTCGACCCGCTGCCGCTGGAGGAGCAGGCGGATCGCGCGCGCGCGGTGTGGATCGAGATCACTTCGCAGGCCGGGCGCACGGAGCGGCGCCTCGTGATCGAGGGCTTCAACGCGGCCGCGATGGGCCTGCAGTCGAGCTACGAGTTCGACAGCGTCATCACGCGGCTGCGCTGGAACGGCTGGACCGCGCCGGGCGGGCCGCGCTTCGTGCTCGCGTTCGGCGAGCGGGCCGGTGCGGTGCGCGCGCGACTGCTCGACGAGCTCGGCCGCGAGTTTCCTGTCGAAGTCGGCGCCGCGCTGCCGATGCCGGGCGACGGCGCGCTCGTCGTCAAGGGCGTCTATGCGCGCGCGATGCTCGCGCCGAACCTGACGGTGCAGCCCGACGCGCCGCGCGCCGACGGCTGGGACGAGGACTTCTACTCGACCGCGCCGCGCGGCATCGAGCTCGACGTGATCCGCGACCCGGACACGCCGCGGGAGCGGCGCGAGCGCGTGCTGATGGCGACGACCGAGGAGAACGGCAGCAACGTCTGGGCCTCCGCCGACGGTCGCTTCGCCCTCGTGTTCGTCGAGAACAGCGAGATGATGCCGTTCGAGTGGCGCTCGGTGCTCTCGATCCTCGAGCGCGACGGCGAGGGCAAGCCGTTCGTCGTCGACCTGGGCGCGGAGCGCAACCGCGAGATCCGCGTCAACGATTACTTCCAGTACGGCGGGTACCGCTTCTTCCAGACCAACGCGGACTCGCGCTTCCCGACCTACTCCGGCGTCGGCGTCGTTTACGATCCAGGGATCCCGGTCGTCCTGCTCGGGATGTACACGATCATCGCCGGCATGGTGATCGCCTACATCCTGCGCCCGATCGTGCTGGCCGCGCGGCGGCCACAGGCAGCGACATGAGCAAGCTCTACACGTACGTGCTCGGCTTCCACGAGCAGAACATCGCGGCCTCCGACCGCTGGCTGCGCATCGCGGGCTGGGCGGTGCTCGTCTGCGCGCTCGCCGCGCTGGCCTCGGCCTGGATCCGCACGCGCACGCTGTCCGCGCAGCCCGCCGGCCCCGCGCGGTCCAACGGCGCGGCGCGCGTCGCGCTACTCGCGCTGTTCGCCGCGATCGCGCTGACGTTCGTGTCGATCTGGAACCGCGGCGTCGAGGTCAATCACTTCCCGAGCCAGAACATGTCGGAAGTGCTCGTGATGTTCGGCTTCGCGACGCTGGTCTCGATGGCCGTGCTGCACTTCGTGATGAAGCTGCGCGACGCCGGCCCGGGCTGGGCGATCGCCGACGACGTGCTGCTCGCGCTGGTCGCGCTCGGCGCGCTGCTCGTCAACTTCGAGTCGGAGAGCCTGCCGAACGCGCAGCGCGACCTGCCGCCGGCGCTGCAGTCGTACTGGTTCGCGCCGCACCTGTCGTCGCTGATCTTCTCGTACGCGTCGCTCGGCATCGCCGGCATCGTCTGCGCGGTGTTCTTCTCGCTCCGCTTCTGGCTCGGCGTGTTCCGCGGCGGCCACAGCGTCTGGAGCCAGGTGCTCGTGTTCGCGCTGCTGTGGCTCGTGCCGTTCACGCAGCTCGTGACGATCCCGATCTTCCTCGTCACCGGGCTGTGCATGGCGCTGTCGCGCAAGAAGCTGCCGGCGGCCGAGGCGTTCAAGGCGATCGAGCGCACGATGGAGCAGGTCTCCTACCGCGCGTTCGCCGTCGGCATCCCGTTCCTGACCGCCGGCCTGTTCATGGGCGCGTTCTGGGCGCAGGAGGCGTGGGCGAACTACTGGGGCTGGGACAGCAAGGAGAACACGGCGCTCGTCACGTGGCTCGTGTACATCGCGTACCTGCACGTGCGGATGCTCGGTGGTTACCGCGGCGAGAAGGCGATGGCGATCCTGCTCGTCGGCGCGCTCTCGGTGTTCTCGACGTTCCAGCTGTTCGGCTACATGCCGGACACGCAGAAGAACTCGCTGCACAAGTACACCGAGTTCAACGTGCCGGCGCGCGAGGGCCAGCAGGGACAGGCGAAGCCGAGCAGCGATCAGGCGATGGTCACGCCGTCGCAGCGCTGAGCGCGCGCGAGCGAGATCCCCTGTTCGAGACCACGGTAGATCCGCGATGAGCCCCGCCCGCCTGATCGACGGCAAGCTGGCCGCCGCCGAGTTCCGCGCGCTCGTGAAGTCCGGCGTCGGCGAGCTCGTCGCGCGCGGCCACGCTGCGCCGGGACTCGCCGTGGTGCTGGTCGGCGACGATCCGGCGAGCCAGGTCTACGTGAAGAACAAGGACAAGGCCGCGCACGAGGTCGGCTTCCACGTGCGCACGTTGCGCATGGCCGCGGCGACGCCGCAGCGCGAGCTGCTCGCGGTCCTCGACGAGCTGAACCGCGATGCGAGCGTGCACGGCATCCTCGTGCAGTTGCCGCTGCCGCGCGGGCTCGACGAGGGCGCGGTCGTCGCGGCGCTCGATCCGGCCAAGGACGTCGACGGCCTCAGTGCGCGCAGCGTCGCCGCGCTGTGGATGGGGGCGAGCGGGCTCGTGCCGTGCACGCCGCAGGGCTGCATCCACCTGCTCGAGCGCGTCGGCGTGAAACTCGAAGGCGCGCGCGCGGTCGTGATCGGCCGCTCGCAGCTCGTCGGCAAGCCGCTCGCGGCGCTCTTGCTCGCGCGCCACGCGACGGTGACGATCGCGCACAGTCGTACGCAGGACCTCGCGGCCGTGTGCCGCGAGGCGGACGTGCTCGTCGCGGCCGTCGGCAAACCCGAGCTCGTGCGCGGCGCTTGGATCAAGCCCGGCGCCGCGGTGATCGACGTCGGCATCAACCGGCTCGCCGACGGTCGGCTGGTCGGCGACGTCGCGTTCGCGGAGGCGCTCGAAGTCGCCGGCTGCATCACTCCAGTTCCCGGCGGAGTCGGGCCGATGACGATCGCGATGCTGCTCGGCAACACGCTGCTGTCGGCCGCGCGGCGCGCAGCGGTGCCGGAGCGCGAGCTCGCTCCGTGGCGCGGTGAGCAACCCGCGGTGCGGTGATGGGAGCGCGCTCCTACCAGCGCTGGGACGAGCCGCCGCCGCCGGAGTACGGCGGGGGATCCGCGCCCGGCCTGCCGAGCCCGCCGCTCGCGACGAAGCGCCTGCTGTGGGCGAACGTGCTCGCGTTCGTGCCGGTCTTCGGGATCTGGCTGTTCGCGACGGACACGTACGCGCGCGTGCTCGACGTGCTCGGCCTGTCGCCCGAGACGTGGCAGCGCTGGATGCCGTGGTTGCCCGTCTGGCAGCTCGGTACGTACTCGTTCCTGCACGCGGTGCGCGATCCGCTGCACCTCGTGTTCAATCTGCTCGGGCTGTACTTCTTCGGCTCGATGCTCGAGCGGCGCCTGGGCGCGCAGCGCTTCCTGCTCACGTACTTCGGCGCCGTCGCGTTCGGCGCGCTCGTGTTCCTCGCCGCGGGGCTCGCGCAGGGCAACTACGTGCCGGCGGTCGGCGCATCGGGCGGCGTGCTCGGCGTGCTGGTCGCGTGCGCGGTGCTCGAGCCGCACGCGCCGATCTACCTGTTCCCGCTGCCGATCGCGATCCCGCTGCGCTGGCTCGCGCTCGGCTACGCGGCGCTGCAGCTCCTCTCGGCCGCGATCGACGTCAAGTCGGGCGGCGGCAGCGGCGTCGCGTACCTGATCCACCTCGGCGGCATGGCGTTCGGCTTCGCCGCGGTGAAGACCGGGCTCGTGTCCTTCGATGCGAGCGCGTGGTGGGCCGCGCGGCGCCGGCGCGTCGAGGTCGAGAGCGGCGTGCGCGACGACGAGCGGCTCGACCAGCTGCTCGAGCGCATCAACCGCGAGGGGATCGGCAAGCTCTCGTCGGCGGATCGCAGCTTCTTGAAGCGCATGTCGGGCCGGACGAAGCGACCGTAGCGGCAGCGCCCGCGCCGGGGGCGCTCCTGGTGCTCGGAGCACGCGCCGGCGCTAGACTCACGCGCTCCGCCTGGACCGTTTCGAGCCTACAACTCCCGCCATGCCCGCACTCTCGCCGTTCGTCCCCGCGCTCAAGCTCGCGCTGGTCGGACTCGCCGCCTCCGCCGCACTGCAAGACCCGCAAGCCGACGGCCCGCCGCCCGAGGCGAAGACCGTCGCGACGACCTTCGAGATGGTCACCGACGTCGAGGCCTACCAGCGCCCGACGTGGTGCAACGACGTCGACTACACGTCGTGGCCCGAATGGCAGGTCGGCAAGGTCGGCGACGCGAAGGACTTCACGAGCCCGAAGATGGGCATGAAGACGCTGCGCATCGCCGCCGCCAAGGTCGAGATCGACTGCAACGGCGACGGCAAGGGCGAGGTCGAGGTCCCGATCACCGGCAACATCTCGCCGGTGCGCATGAAGATCGGCGGCGGCGACGCCGAGCGCGACTTCGGCCTGTTGATGGTCACCGGCATCGAGATGGACCGCTACCAGGGCGTCCAGACCGACCGCTCGATCCGCACCGAGAGCGGGCAGATCTTCTTCGCGCCGGCCTCGAGCGCGACCGCGTTGATCGAGAAGACGCCGATCCGCATCTTCGACGACAATTTCGACGGCTCCTTCGGATACGACTGGACGAGCAGCTACTGGATGAAGTGGCGCTGGGTCGGGCTGCGCTACGAGCACGACTCGACCGAGGAGCAGCCCGAGATCGACTGCGTCGTCGTCGGCAACTCCAAGCGCGCGCGGCCGTGGAGCGACGTGCAGCAGATCGACGGCAAGTGGTACCGGATGAAGCCGTCGAACTACGGCCGCTCGCTGACCTACTGGCCGATCACGCCCGCGGTCGGCACGCTCAAGCTCGACTTCAAGGGCGCGGTCAAGCCGGCGTTCCTGATCGTGCAGGGCGCGGACAAGGAGAACGAGCGCACGTTCTTCGATCTGCAGGAGGGCGGCTCGAGCGGCGTGCAGGTGCCGGAGGGCCGCTACAAGCTGTTCTTCGGCATGCTGCGCCAGGGCAAGCGCCGCGAGGTGCAGAAGTGCCTGATCCTGCCGGACAAGGCGATGGAGGCGGTCGACGTCACGGCCGGCAAGACGGCGGTGCTCAAGCTCGGCGGCCCGCTCGGCTTCGACTTCGTCGCGACCGACGACGGCGACACCGTCACGCTGATCGGCAAGACGGTCGGCGTGATCGGCGCGGCCGGCGAGCACTACGCGCGCGTGTGGAACGCGTCGCCGCGCCCCGAGATCAACGTGCGCAAGGTCGGCGGCAAGAAGGCCGAGATGTCCGACCGGACGGAGCTGATCTCGGACCAGGACCAGCTCAGCAAGGGCTGGGAGTACACCTGGTTCCCGTTCGACAAGACGGTGCCGAAGAAGGTGCCGACCGAGAAGGCCGAGGTGCAGCTGTACGAGAAGAAGAACAAGCTGTTCGGCGAGATCGAGTCGCAGTGGAAGGGCGCGCTCTGAAGCCGCGCGCCGCGTCGAAGGTGCGCAGAAAGGCAACGGCGTGATCGATCTCAAGTGGTTGCGCGAGGAGCCCGAGCTCTTCCGCGCCGGCGCGCGCAAGAAGCGCATCGCGTGCGACATCGACGCCGTGCTCGCGCTCGACGCGCGCTCGCGCGAGCTGCAGCGCACCGTCGAGGAGCTGCGCACGAAGCAGAACAGCTTCGGCAAGCTCGTCGCGAAGGCCGCGGGCGACGAGAAGGCGAAGCTGCTCGCCGAATTGTCCGAGCTCAAGGCCTCGCTCAAGGACTCCGAGGCCGCCTGGGACGGCCTGAAGAAGGAGATCGACGCCGGGCTGTTGCGCATCCCGCAGCCGCCGGCGGCCGAGGTGCCCGAGGGCAAGGACGACACGGAGAACAAGGAGCTGAAGCGCGTCGGCGAGCCCACGCGCTTTTCGTTCGAGCCGCGCGACCACGTCGCGCTCGCCGAGGGCCAGGGCTGGATCGACTTCGAGCGCGCGGCGCGGATCGCCGGCTCGCGCAACTACGTGTTGATCGGCGAGCTCGCGCTGCTCGAGCTCGGCCTGATGCGCTTCGCGCTCGACCACATGGTCGGCAAGGGCTTCGTGCCGCTGTCGGTGCCGGTGCTCGTGCGCAGCCAGTGCATGGTCGGCACCGGCTACTTCCCCGGCGGCGAGGAGCAGGCGTACCGCTGCGACGAGCGCGACGATCTCGTGCTCGCGGGCACCGCCGAAGTGCCGGTGACCTCGTTCCACGCCGGCGAGATCCTCGGCGAGTCCGATCTGCCCAAGCGCTACGTCGCGCTCTCGTCGTGCTACCGGCGCGAGGCCGGCACCTACGGCAAGGACACGCGCGGGCTGTACCGCGTGCACCAGTTCCAGAAGGTCGAGCAGGTCGTCGTCGACGTCGCCGACACCGAGCGGAGTCTCGCGCACCACCGCGAGATCCTCGCCAATGCGGAGGAAGTGCTGCAGGCCCTGGAGATCCCGTACCGCGTCGTCGACGTGTGCGGCGGCGACCTCGGCGCCGGGCAGGTGCAGAAGTTCGACATCGAGAGCTGGATGCCGTCGCGCAAGGGTTGGGGCGAGACGCACTCGGCGTCGCGCTTCCACGAGTACCAGTCGCGGCGCCTCGAGCTGCGCTACCGCGACGCGCAGGGCAAGGTGCGCTACTGCCACACGCTCAACAACACGGTCGCGGCGAGCGCGCGGTTGTTGATCTGCGTGCTGGAGAATCACCAGCAAGCGGACGGGCGCGTGCGCGTGCCGAAGCCGCTGGTGCCGTATCTCGGCGGGCGCGAGATGCTCGGGCGCGCGCTGTAGCGCGCGGCGCTCGCGCGCGCGTCGCGCGGCTATTTCCCGCCGCCGCCGCCGCCGCCGCCGCCGAAGAGGCCGCCGCCGCCCGCGCCACCGCCGCCGAACGGATTGCCGCCACCGCCTCCGCCGCCGTCGCCCTTGCCGCCGAGCGGACCGCCGCTGCCGGAGCCGTCGCCGCCCAGCACCGAGCCGGCCCCGCCGCCCGACGCGTTCGTCGGCGCGACCGGTTGGATCTCCGGCACCTTCGGCACGATCTCGAGCTGCGCCGCGGCGAGCAGCATCTCCGGGAAGCGGTAGATGCGCTTGTACGTGACGACGCGCTGGTCGTCCTTGAAGTCCTTCAGCTGCTCGCGCGCGATGCGCTTCTCGAGCTCGATCGTCAGCGACACTTCGATGCGCTTGGGCAGCCCGGTGTGCTCGCTGTTCTGCTCGACGTTCCAGCCGTCGACCGGCTCCTCGTCCGGACCGTTCTCCGCGTAGCACTTCACGTCGAAGCCGAGCACGCGGCCGCACAGGAACGTGTAGCGCCCGCCCTCGAACGGCTTGTCGTCGACGCCGAAACCCTCGCGCCGGTACAGCTCGAGGAAGTCCTCCATGTCCGGGCGCCGGCGCAGCACGTAGCCGACCTCGTTCATGTCGGCGTACAGCGCGCGCTCCTGGCGCTTGTCCTCGAAGAGCACGAGGCTGTTGACGCCGCTGACGAGGTCGATCCGATCGGCGTCGTTGCCGCCGACCGTGCGGTCGACGACGCGGATCCACTGCGCCTTGTCGCGGTCGTAGACGGTGAGCGCGCGCAGGTCGCGCTCGACCATGTCGAGGATCGTCGGGCCGACCAGCTCGGACTCCTGGATGTTGTGGATCGTGTCGCGGCTGACGCGCGCCGACTGCAGCACCTGGCTGATCGCGACGAGCAGGCCCGACATGATCAGCAGCACGACCATGATCTCGACCAGCGTGAAGCCGGCGCGCGCGCGCGTCGTGCGGAGCGTGTTCATCTCACTTCTTCCCGGCGTTGCCGCCCTGGTTGGAGCCGCCCGACCCGGAGCCCGAACCCGAGCCGCCCTGCGCGCCGCTCGCGTTCGCGTCGGTGCCCTGCGCATCGGCCGCCGCTTCCTCGGTCTTGTGCACCTGCTTCCACGGGATCCAGCGCTCGAGCACGACCTCGTCCTTGAAGCTCGCGATCTGGCGGAACTTCACGCGCACCTTGACGCGCTCGTACGGCTGCTCCGCTTCCTCGGCGCCGGCCTCCTCCTGCTTCTCCTTGTCCTTCTCGAACTTCGCCGACCACGAGTTGAACGGCGCGTTCGGGTCGGCCTCGGCGAAGGCGTCGTCGCCGAGCGCGATCTCCCAGCTGAACTCCGGGTGGCCCTGCTCGGCGAACGTGTCGGCGAGCGTGCTGTCGGCGTCGATGTCCTCGAAGTAGATGCCGGACTCGAGCTCGCCGAGCTTGAACAGGCCGAGCTCGCGCGCGAGCTTCAGGTTGCGCGTCTGCACCGCGGTGATCTTCGCGGTGTTGAGCGCCTGCATGCACAGCGTCAGCGCCGCGCCGACGATCACGACGGTCACGGCGACCTCGGCCAGCGTGAAGCCGGCGCGGGCGCGTGTCGTCTTGGATCGCAGGGTGGGGCGCATCGGTCGGTCTCGGATCAGTTGAAGTCGTTGTCGTTGGCGGGCTCGCGGCTCCACAGGCCGTCGTGGAACGAGATC
>SCVU01000558.1 GCA_004296785.1 Planctomycetota bacterium | reverse complement strand
GGCTCATGAGCAACCTGCAAGTCGGAGTGCTGAGCCTCGACGAAGAGGATCGGATCGTCGAAGCTAATGATCGGGCGATGGAGATCCTCGGGCAACTGCTCCCGAAAGCCGGCGCGCCACCAGCGCTGCAAGATTTGCGGCCGGTGACTTTCGGTTCGTTCATCCATCCCACGATCTACATCTCGCCGAACGAGACCTACCGGAGTAGCGAGAGCCCGGATCCACCGCGCGCCGAGGAGTTCAGCGACGCGATCTACGCTGAATACATCCGGCAGGAGCGTGGCAGAGGCGTGTCTTCGCGCTACTACGCGCGGCTGAAAGGCGCGGATCGAGCCGGCAGAGCGTGGATCCGTGTCTGGGGGACGCCGATCCTGGGACGACCGAACGGAGCCAAGGGCCGGAGGACGTTTGGCATCTTTGAACGCGCCATCTTCTGGCCCGAGTTGGAGAAGCGCTTCAACGCCGACAACCGGAGCAAGGACGTCAGGAACGCGCCGCGCGCAAGTGCCGACGCCGCATCCGAGGCTCGTTCACGCGGCTCGGACCATCGCGACGCCGGCGCTGGCAAGCGTGAGCAGGACGGCGCAGACCCGGAAGCCACCATGTGGAGTGCACGCTTGTCGCGTGGAACGGAGCGGTAATCCATGATCCTGAACTCGATCCCATTCCTGTTCGCATTGATCGGGCTGATCCTCGTGATCAAGTCAGCGATGCGATGGCCAATCTACCTGTACGGACGCAATTCGAGGCTCGACAACGGATCGTTCGAGTATCTCTTCGCCATTCAGAACGGAGAGGGCGTCCCGCTTGAACACCCGTTCGCGCTTGAGCTCGAGATCTGTCAAGCAGGTGCCACGTTCCACGCCGAGCCGTTCAACTACTCGCAGGATCACCGTGCAGAGTCCAGGCGCGCGATCGACGTTGCGGGCAAGCCGGCGAAGCCAGGCGATTCAAGAGCGGACGAGGATCGACTCAGCGATCCGCGCGTCTATGTGGGTGGCGCTTGGAAACTCACGCGAATCGAGCTGAACGAACAGCGAACTCGACTCCTCCTCGAGTCGCACGGGTTGCCGCCCTTAGACACGTGGGTCATTCACGCAACGACTACCGCCAACCCGACGAACGTCACGCTCCGTTTCCGTCCGACGCGACCGCGGGCCGAACTCGGGGAGCTCAAGATCTCGGGGGCAAACTGGCCGTGGTATCTCCGCCCGAGCTTTCTGCGCCAGAACGTCGGTGACGAGTCCAGCCTCCCACTCAAGACGCCTGGAACGCTATTGCTGCTCGGAACCGTGCTGCTTGTGACGAGCCTCTATCTCGTCCCGGTGCTGTGCCACGAAATCTCATGGCTGCCGATGGTGCACCACTTCTCGGAGTTCGACCCCAAGGTAGATTGGTTGTTCCTGCTTGCGCTGACGAGTTTCACGCTCGTGGTCTTTCGAACGTTACGTCTCGAACCTTTCCCGGTGATCCAGGGTTACCAGGAGCCGACTCCCGTGCGTCAGATGCCGAGGGCAGCACAGCATCCAGCTGGACAAGGATCGTCGCTCACAGCCCGGTGATCGTCACGCGTAGCGGCTCGCCGCGCCGCTCTCGAGCGCGAAGGCCGGTACGCGCTCGAGCTCGTCTTCGGTCAGCGCGTACTGCTCGCACACGAGGCTGATGCGCTCGGCCTTCGAGCCCGGCGCGAGCTCGACGCGCGTGATCGCGTGGTCGAGGTCGCCGTCGAACACGACCAGCTCCCCCGCCGCCGGCCGGTGCCGCGCGAGCTCGCGCTTGCCGCGCCGCAGCACGAGCTCGCCGCCGCCCATCCCCGCCGGCACGTCGACGTACAGCACGCTGACGCGCACCGGAATCGGCACTTCCTTCCAGTACGCGCGCAGGCTGCGATCGACGTGCGGGTCGACGCGCCCGCCGCCCGCGACGAGCAGCGGGTTCAGGTAGAACGCGTTGCAGTGCGGGTCGAGCGCGCGCTCGAGGTACGCGCCGAAGGCCGGGAACTCGCGCGCGACGCGCGCGCGCTCCGACGCGCGGAACGCGACCGCGAAGCCGCGCGCGCCGATGAAGTCGCGGTTGAGCGGATCGCGCTTCAAGTGCGGCGAGCCGACGACCGCTGCGCGCAGCTTCTTCAGCGCTGCGGCGTCGAACGCGGCGGGCTGGACGGTGAGCGCGGGCATCGTCAGCGCGACAGCTCGAGCGTCTCGAGCTGCTTGACGCGGTCGCGCAGCGACGCCGCTTCCTCGTAGCGCAGCTCCGTGGCCGCGCGCAGCATCTGGCCGCGCAGCGACTCGATCTCGTCGCGCAGTTTCTGCGGCGGCCACAGCCGCGGATCCTCGACCACCGCGGCCGCGCCCTTGCCGCGCGCTCCTTTGCGTCCGCGCGCCGGCCCGTCGGCCGCCAAGCCGTCGAGCGGCGCGACGTCGACGTAGTCCATCTCGCCGAGCTGCTCGATCGAGTCGCGGATCGGCTTCAGGATCGTGCGCGGCACGATGCCGTGGCGCTCGTTGTGCTCGCGCTGCTTGATGCGGCGCCGCTCGACCTCGGCGCGCGTCGCGCGGATCGAATCGGTCTCGGCATCCGCATACAGGATCACGCGGCCCTCGACGTTGCGCGCCGCGCGGCCGCAGGTCTGGATCAGCGAGGTCGCCGAGCGCAGAAAGCCCTCGCGGTCGGCGTCGAGCACCGCGACCAGCGCGACCTCGGGCAGGTCGAGGCCCTCGCGCAACAAGTTGATGCCGACGAGCACGTCGAACGCGCCCAGGCGCAGGTCGCGCAGGATCTGCATCCGCTCGATCGTGTCGATCTCGGAGTGCAGGTAGCGCACCTTGACGCCGAGTTCGGACAGGTAGCTCGTCAGCTCCTCGGCCGAGCGCTTGGTCAGCGTCGTCACGAGCGTGCGCCAGCCCGCCGCGGTCGTCTTGCGGATCTCGTGCAGCACGTCGTCGACCTGCGTGCGCGCCGGGCGCATCTCGATCGCCGGATCGAGCAGACCCGTCGGGCGCACGACCTGCTCCGCGACGTGCGCGCCCGACTTCCCGCGCTCGTACTCGCCCGGCGTCGCCGACACGTAGACGACCTGGCGCAAGAGCTTCTGCCACTCCTCCGCGCGCAGCGGCCGGTTGTCGAGCGCGCTCGGCAGCCGGAAGCCGTACTCGACCAGCGTCTCCTTGCGCGAGCGGTCGCCCTTGTACATCCCGCCGACCTGCGGCACGGTCACGTGCGACTCGTCGATGAACACGACCCAGTCCTCGGGGAAGTAGTTCAGCAGCGTGAACGGCGCCTCGCCCGCGGCGCGGCCGTC
>SCVU01000557.1 GCA_004296785.1 Planctomycetota bacterium | reverse complement strand
GCGCTGTCCGAGCTGCGCATCGTGCGGTTCGCGCGCATCCTCGCGCAGCGCGCGAGCGGCGCCGACGCGGCGAGCGCCGTCGGCGCACAGCCTTCGGCGCAGATCGGCGCCGACGGCCGGCTGCCGTTCGACGCGATCGGCCTGCCGCCGGAGAGCGAGCAGCACGCGACGACGACGAGCGACGTGCACAAGCGCATCCGCCTCGATCTGGCGCGCCTCGCCGCGCTGTGCAAGGAGCGCGGCGTGCACCTCGCGCTGTGCACGTATCCGTACGAGATCAAGGTCGCGACCCAGGACGTGAACCCCGCGATCGAAGCCGCCGCGGCGGCGAGCGGCGCGCGGCTCGTCGACCTCGCGCGCGCGATGGTTCCGCTGTACCGGCACTTCGGCGCGGAGGCGCTGCTGTTCGCCGACTACCACCAGCGCGCGATCGGCAATCGCGAGGTCGCGCGCATCGTCGCGCAGGCGCTGTGCGAGGCCGGCTGGCTCGAGCAGCGCGCCGAGTGGTGTGCCGTGCCGAGCCGCATCGAGACCGAGCCGCACCTGCGGCTCCTCGCGCGCGGCTTCGACGCCGGACAGCTCGCGGTCGAGCTGTACGGCGTTCCGTCGACGAACGCGACGTTCGAGCTGCGGCCGCTCGTGCGCACGCCCGGCGGCGCCGAGCCCGAACCGCTCGTCGCCGCGGTGCCGACCGATCTCGCGCTGCAGCCGAGCGGACTGCCGCGCGCCGAGAGCGCGACGCTCGACGCCGCCGGCGAGGCGCGCGTCGCGCTCGCGCTGCCGACGAATGCGCAGGGCGAGCAGTGGGCCGCGTCCGCGCGCGTGCAGTTCGACGGCTGGTGCGTGCGCGCGCAGGCCGCGGGGCATCCGTCGAACACGCTGCGCATCCCGCGCGCGCAGCTCGGCCCGTAGTGCGATGAGCGCGCAGGGCACGTGACGCGATGGGCACGCCGCACATCCCCGCGACGCCGGCGATCCGCGTGCTGCGCGCGCACTCGGTCGAGTTCGTCGCGCGCGAGTACGCGTACGTCGAGAAGGGCGGGACGGCGGCTTCGTCGAGCGCGCTCGGCGTCGACGAGCACGCGGTGGTCAAGACGCTGGTGTTCGAGACGGATGCGCGCGAGCCGCTGCTCGTGCTGATGCACGGCGATCGGCAGGTCTCCGCCAAGGGTCTGGCGCGCCTGATCGGCGTGCGCTCGGTCGAGCCGTGCCGCCCCGAGGTCGCGCGCAAGCACACCGGCTACGAGTTCGGCGGCACGAGCCCGTTCGGCACGCGCCGCGCGCTGCCGGTCTACCTCGAGCGCAGCGTGCTGGAGCTCGAGCGCGTGTGGATCAACGGCGGCCGGCGCGGACTGCTCGTCGAGCTCGCGTCACGCGACCTGCTGCGCGTGCTCGCGCCCACGCTGGTCGACGTGGCCATCGCCGGCTGAGGCCGGCGCGCGCGCCGCGCGCGGCTGCGGCCGCAGTTCGGCGCCGCGCGGCTGCGCTTCGGCCGGCGTCGCGCCGCGCTGGAAGCAGCGCACGACCGCTTCGCTCGCCTCGACGTCGAGGCCCTGTTGCACGAGCCACGCGACGAGCCCCTGCGCGAACGCGGCGTCCTGGTGCGCGAACGCGAGCGCGCGCTCGAAGGCCGCGGCGCCGACCTCGCGGCTCTTCACGCGCGCGAGCACGAACGCGAGCGCCTCGAGGCACGGCTGTTCGGCGCGCGCGACGGAGTGGAAGTGCTCGGCGGCCTCGCGCGTCCGACCGCGTTGGAACTCGACGAGCCCGAGGCCGATCGAGCCGAGCTGCGAACCGCGCTCGTGCAGCCGTTGCCAGCGCGCTTCGGCATCCGCGGCGCGCCCGTCGCCGTGCAGGCGGCACGCGAGCGCGTGCTCGGCCTGCTCGCCGGTGCTCGCGCTGCGCGCGAACGCGCGCGGCGCCTGGATGCGCGCGATCGAGATCGCTTCCGCGGCCGCGGCGCTCGCGCCGCGCGCGAGGAGCCAGCCGTGGATCGCCGTGATCAGCTCCGGATGTTCGCCCGCGAACGCGTGCTCGAGCGCGAAGACGCTCTCGTCGCGCTGCGGCAGCGCGAGCAGGTTCAGCGCGGCCTCGAGCGGCGGTTGGTCGGTGCGCAGCGCGCGCACGAGCAGGCGCACCGCTTCCTCGGAACGCCCCGCGCCGTTCTCGAGCACCGCGAGATCGCTCCACAACAGCGGGTGGTCGGCGCCGGCCGCGGCGTGCGCGCGCAGCTCGGCGATCGCCGCGTCGGAGCGGCCCTCCGCGCACGCGCGCTGAGCGCTGCGCGACGCCGCGTGCGCGTCGAAGTCGGCGCCTCCGCGCGGCGCCGGCGTGGCCGGATAGCCGAGCGCGGCGAGCAGTTCCTCCGCCGGCGCGTACGACGCGAACTGCGCGAGCTCGCTCGGCGCGAGCGTCTCGGTCCAGCGACGCGGTTGCGACGACACGCGCGCGAGCGCGGCGCGCACGCCCCCCGCGACTCCGTCGGCTTCGAGCTCGACGCCGAGGAACGCGAGCAGCTTCGCGAGCGTCGCTTGCGGCGCCGCGACGAGCTCCTCGTAGCAGAGCTCGTGGTAGCGCGCGGGCCCCAGGCGCGCCGCGTGCGCGCGCGCGCCCGCGACGTGCTCGTGCCACATCGCCGCCGCGGCGGCGTAGGTCTTCGGCGTCCACTCGGCGTTGCGCCACAGCCGCAGCGCGGCCTGGTTCGCGAGCAGCGACTGCGCGACGTCGCGGCCGTCGCGCACGATGTGCACGAACTGCGCGCCGGGGAACAGCGCCTCGAGCGTCGGGATGCACGTCGCGTAGCCCGGGTACTTGTCGCCGTAGCGCTGCTTGCCCGACTGCGCGAGCTCGCGCGCGACGAGCTCGCCGACGTAGACGAGCGCGGGACCGAGCTCGCGCGCCAGATCGTGCTCCTCGCGGCCGACGCGCTCCATCTTCGCGCGGTGCGCCGCGACGTTCTGCACGCCGCGCACGAGGCCCGGGATGTTGAGCTCCTGCGACACGCGCAGCAGGTGATGCTGGTCGAGCACGTCCGCGAGCCAGCTCGTGCCGGAGCGGGGACAACCGAGGACGAAGAACGGAACGCTCGTGCTCATGCGCGGATCTCCGGACGGGGGAACCGCGCCGCTATCGGCTGAATCGGCCGAAAACTAAGGCCCGGGCCGCGGCGGCGCGGCGGGCCGCGGCACGACACGGTAGGCCGCGTGCGCGCCCTCGCGCAGCGCGCCGTAGCGCTGCGCGAGCGCCGGCACGAGCGCGGCGCCCTCGGAGCTGTCGACGACGCTCGCCGCGACCGCGACCGCGCCGCCGGATCCGAACGCGAGGTCGAACATCCCGGCCACCGCGTCGACCGACAGGCCGGCCGCCTGCGCGACGCGGCCCTCGTCGCGCAGCGCGATCGCGTCCAGGCGCGAGTGCTTGCGCACCGCCTCGCGTTCCCACGCGTCGAGCACGAGCACGCAGCCCTGGTTGCCGAGTTCGCGCCGCAGCGGCTCGACCCACTCGTGGCCGCGGTAGTCGCGCTCCCAAGCATCGACGTAGTCACGCGCGGCGCGCGCCTGCGCGAACAGCGCGAGGAGCGCGAGCAGGAGCGTGCTGCCGCGCACGGCGACCGAGCGCGACGCGAGCGCGCGGTCGAGGGCGAGCCCGACGCCACACGCGAGCGCCGGCCACGTGCCGGCGAAGTACGCGCCGCGCTCCTCGTACGCGAAACCCGGAACGATCGCGAGGTACGGCACGACGAGCCACAGCGCGAACGCGCGCCAGCGCGGTGTCGCGCAGGCGACGAACCCCGCGAGTCCGAGCGTCGCGAGCAGACATGCCGGCTCCAGCCACTCGGTCCACAGCGCGGCGGGACGCCATGCCTCCACCGCGCCCATCACCGCTTGCGCGGCGAACAAACGTCCGCTCGGCAACTCGCGCGTCCACGCGTACCAAGCCGCGAGGAACGCAAGGCCCGCGACGAGCGCGAGCCAGGCGTCGCGCGGCCATCCGAAACGGCCCTCGCGGCGCAGCGCGACTGCGCACAGCGCCGGTAGCCACAACGCACCGCCGATGTGCGTCGCGAACAGCGCGAGGAACCACAGCGCAGGAACGAGCGCGCCTTCGCGCTCGCGTTGGAGCGCGCGCGCGCACCACCACGTCGCGGCCGCCGCGACCGCGAGGTGCGGCGCGTGCAGCTCGACGCACGTCGCGTAGAACCACGTGCCCGGCGCGGTCGCGAGCGCGCCGGCGCACAGCCCGGCCGCGAGCGCGCCGACGCCGAGCTCGCGCGCCGCGAGGTACGTCCACGCGACCGCGAGCGCGGTGCACGAGGCCGACAACCACAACAGCGGTCGCTCGACGTCGCCGCCGGACAGCGGCTCGAGCACGCGCGCGAACAGGTGCGCGAGCGGCAGGTAGCCGACGTGGTAGTGGCGCTGGACGCCCGCGTCGACCCACGCCATCAGCAGGCGGCCGTCGCTCCAGTACGCGTGCTGGAAGCTCAGCGCGTACAGCGCGAACGCGCAGGCTCCCAGCGCGAGCGCGGCGACGACGTCGGCACCGCGCGCGAAGTGCCGGCTCGAGTTCGGTGCTGCGCTCAACGAGAGCGGATTCTACGAGCGCCGCGCGCGGCGCCTCTATACTCCGCGCTCGCCAGCATGCCCCCCGCCGCGGCTCGCCGTTCGTACGTCCCCGCGCTCGACGGCTTGCGCGCGCTGGCCGTGTTGCTCGTGCTGTGGACGCACGTGCCGGTCGGCAGCTTCGGCGTGCACCACGAAGTCGCGAAGGGACTCGTGCGGCCCGGCTACCTCGGCGTCGACATCTTCTTCGTGCTGTCGGGGTTCCTGATCACGCGAATCCTCGTCGCCGATCGCGATGCCGGCTCGCCGCTGCGCTGGTTCTGGGCGCGGCGCTTCCTGCGCATCTTCCCGATCTACTACCTGCTGCTCGCGGTGCTGTGGTTCGTCGAGCGCGGGCCCGAGTGGCCGTGGTGCGCGGCGTATCTCGGCAACTTCCGCTTCCTCGTCGCGCCGGACGACGCGAGCTCGCTGCGCCACACGTGGTCGCTGGCGATCGAGGAGCACTTCTATCTCGTCTGGCCGCTCGTCGTGTACGCGTTCCGCGACCGGCGCAAGCTGTCACGCGCGACGCTCGTGCTGCTCGCGCTGGCGCTCGCCACCGCGGTGCTGCCGCTGTTGTTCCCAGCGCACGTGCATCCCGAGCTCGCGCGGCGTTGGATCCACGAGTCGAGCACGACGCGCGCGACCTCGCTGCTCGCGGGAGCGCTCGTCGCGCTGCACGAGCCGGCGATCCGCGAGCGGCTCGCGCGCGCGCGCTGGCTCGCGCCGCTCGCGGTCGCGGCGAGCGCGGCGCTGCTACTGGTCAACCGCGCCTTCGCGCTGCCGGGCGCACCCGTCGTCGACCTCGTCGGCTACGCGTCGTTCTCGACCGGCGCGCTGCTGTGCGCGACCGACGGACCCGGCGCGGCCGTCCTGTCCGCCGCACCGCTCTGCTGGATCGGCCGCATCTCGTACGGGCTGTACCTGTACCACCTGCCGATCTTCCACGCGTTCGGGCTCGTGCAGCACCGCGGCGACCAGCCGGGCTCGCTCGGCGCGATCGCGGCGGCGGTCGCCGTTTCGCTCGCGGTCGCGGCGGCGTCGTACGCGTTCATCGAGCGTCCGCTGCTCGCGTTGCAGGCGCGCTTCCGCGCCGCACCCTCGCCGCGGTTAGACTGAGGGGCTGCGCACCGGCATCGCGGCCCCTTTCTCCATCCATGTCCGATTCGTCTTCGAACCGCCGTCAAGGCGGTCAGCGTCCCGAACCCCGCGTCTTCAAGGGCACCATCGTCGGCGTCCACGGCGACGACGTGATCGTCGAGCTCGGCCCGCGCATGCAGGGCGTGATCGCGCCGCACGAGTTCCCCGTGCCGCCCGAGGTCGGCCAGGAGCACGAGTTCCTGCTGAAGGGCGCCGAGGAGGGGCTGTGGCTCCTGTCGCTGAAGAACCGCGCCGATCTCGCGGCCGGGCTCGACGTCGTCGTCGGCGCGCTGGTCAAGGCGAAGGTCACCGGGCAGAACACCGGCGGCCTCGAGTGCAAGGTCGGCCAGACGAGCGCGTTCCTGCCGGCCTCGCAGGTCGACACGAAGCGCGTCGAGGACCTCGCGCAGTTCATCGGGCAAACCGTGACGTGCGTCGTGACCGAGGCGGATCCCGCGAAGAAGCGCGTCGTGCTCTCGCGCCGCGCGGCGCTCGAGAAGGAGCAAGTGGTCGAGCGCACCGACAAGCTCGGCTCGCTGCACTCGGGTCAGAAGGTGCGCGGCAAGGTCACGCGCGTCGAGAGCTTCGGCGCGTTCGTCGACATCGGCGGCGGGCTCGAAGGCCTGCTGCACGTGTCGAACATGGCGTGGCGCCGCGTCGAGAAGGCGAGCGACCTCGTGTCGCCCGGCCAGGAGATCGAGGTGCAGATCCTCGAGATCAAAGAAGGCGGCAAGCGGATCGGCCTGGGGATGAAACACCTGCAGGAAGATCCGTGGAGCACCGTCGACCAGCGCTTCCCGGTCGAGGGCGTGTTCAAGGGACGCGTCGTGCGGCTGATGGAGTTCGGCGCGTTCGTCGAGCTCGAGCCGGGCATCGAGGGACTGCTGCACGTGTCGCAGCTCGGCACGCAGCAGCGCGTGCGGCACGCGAAGGACGTCGTCAACCTCGCCGAGGCGATCGAGGTGCGCGTGCTGTCGATCGACAAGGCGCAGCGGCGCATCTCGCTGTCGCGCCTCGACAGCCGCGGCGCGCGCTTGGGCTCGGAGGACGCGGCCGACGCCGGCGCGATCAACGAGCTGTTGAACCAGGGCGCGAATCGCCCCGCGGTCGGCACGAACCTCGGCAAGCTTTTCCAGAACGCGCTGAAGGGGAAGCCTTAGCGCGTTCGCTGCGCTGAGTTCGGTACTCTGGAAACATGGGCGTCGCGCAGCCGATCGCCGCGTGGAAGCGCGTGCTGGCCTCGGCCACGTTCGTCGGCCTGCTCGGCTACGTGTGGTCGCAGCGCGATCACGCGCTCGCGGTCGAGAGCAGCGCTGACACGCTGCCCGGGTCGAGCGCCGCCGGCATCGCGTTCGAGGAAGTCTCCGCGAGCGCCGGACTCGTGTTCCAGCACACGGCGCCGCGCCTCGACGAGAAGCTCGCGCACCTGATGCCCGAGGTCGCCTCGGTCGGCGCGGCGGTCTCGGTGACCGACGCCGACGGCGACGGCTGGGTCGACGTGTACGCGACGAACAGCGCGATCGGCTCGGACAACGCGCTGTTCCGCAACCTGCGCGACGGCCGCTTCGAGAACGTCGCGCGCGCCGCCGGCATCGCCGACGTCAATCGCGCCGGCGACGGCGCGTCGATGGGCTCGGTGTGGGCCGACCTCGACGGCGACGGCGACGAAGACGCGTACGTGTACAAGTGGGGCTACGCGCAGTTGTTCCGCAACGAGCTCGCGGGCGGCGACGGCGCGCTGCGCTTCAGCGATGCGACCGCGGCGAGCGGTCTGCGCCGCTGGATCAACGCGAACACCGCGTGCTGGCTCGACTACGACCGCGACGGCTTCCTCGATCTGTTCACGGCGGGCTACTTCGCCGACGACGTGAATCTGTACGAGCTCGAGACGACGCGCATCCGGCAGAACAGCTTCGAGTTCGCGACGAACGGCGGGAAGAAGCGCCTGTTCCGCAACGACGGCGAACTGCGCTTCGAGGAGAAGACCGAGCTGCTCGGGCCGACCGTCACGCGCTGGACGCTCGGCTCCGCGGCCGCGGACTTCGACGCGGACGGCTGGATCGACCTGTACGTCGCGAACGACTACGGGCCCGAGGAGTTCTTCGCCAACGACGGCGGCAAGCGCTTCCACGAGCAGCTCGACGCGGGGCTCAAGGAATCGAGCAAGAGCGGCATGTGCGTCGCGGTTGGCGACTTCCAGAACGACGGCGCGCTCGACACCTACGTGACGAACATCTCGAAGCACGGCTACCTGTTCCAGGGGAACAACCTGCGCCGCAACGACCTCGCGCGGAACGGCAAGTTCGAGAACCTCGGCGACGTGCAGGGCGGGCAGCTCGCCGACTGCGGCTGGGCGTGGGGCGCGCAGTTCGGCGACTTCGACCGCGACGGCTGGACCGACCTGTTCGTCGCGAACGGCTTCATCTCCGCCAGCCGCGAGCGCGACTACTGGTACCAGATGGGCAAGGTCGCGATGGGCAGCGGCGACATCTTCCAAGATGCGCGCGCGTGGCCGCCGATCGAGGATCGCAGCCTGTCGGGATACGAGTGCTCGAGCGTGCTGCGCAACCTGCGCGGCCAGTCGTGGCTCGACGTCGCCGCGAAGGCCGGCGTGACCGATCTGTACGACGGCCGCGGCGTCGCGGTCGCCGACTTGTGGAACCGCGGCGCGCTCGACGTGCTCGTCGCGAATCAGGTCGGCCCGCTGCTCGCGTACAAGAACGTCGGCGAGAACGCGAACGGCTGGACCGGCGTCCGACTCGCGGGGCGCGCGCCGAACACGAGCGCGATCGGCGCGCACGTGACGCTGCGCTTCGGCAAGCGCGTGCAGCGCAAGGTCGTCGACGGCGGCTCCGGTTTCTCGAGCCAGAACGACCGGCGCGTGTACTTCGGCGTCGGCACCGAGCCGGGCGCGCTGTCGATCGACGTCGTGTGGCCGTCGGGCGTCGCGCAGAGCGGTCTCTCGATCGAGCGCGGCCAGTGGAACGAGGTGCGCGAGCCGTGAACGCCCCCGCCGTCGCCGTCGCCGTCCCGGCCAAGAAGGGCCTCGATCCGCGCATCCTGTCGTCGAGCCTGCTGACGCTCGTGCTGCTGATCGGCCAGTGGCAGTTCCAGATCCTCGGCGACTACAAGCGCTGGGCGCTGTCGCTGTCGGTTGCGTTCGCCGCGGAGATCTTCCTGACGATGTGGCTGCGCGGCGGCCGCTTCCCGAACCTCTTGTCGGCGTACATCGCCGGCAACAGCGTCGTGATCCTGCTCAAACCGGCCGCCGGGATCTGGTGGCCGTTCTGGTGCGGCGCGCTGATCGCCATCCTCTCGAAGTACGTCGTGACGTGGCGCGGGAACCACCTGTGGAACCCGACCAACTTCGCGATGTGCATGTTCCTGTTGCTCGCGCCGAAGCAGGTGACGCTGCTGTCGCACGAGTGGGGCAACACGTGGTGGACGATCCTCGTGATCTGGAGCATCGGGCTGCTCGTCGTGATCCGCGCGCGCGTCTGGCACCTGACGCTGAGCTATGCCGCGCTGTTCGTCGCGCTCGCGTGGTTCCGCACGCTGTTCAACGGCGTCCCGCTGCGCGCGGAGATCGCGCC
>SCVU01000009.1 GCA_004296785.1 Planctomycetota bacterium | reverse complement strand
TCGCGCTCGACGGTCGGGCGCACGCCGAGCAGCCGCTCGATCCCGAGCGCGAACAGGTGCAGCGGCCACACGATCGGCAGCAGCAGCTTCTGCACGACGACGACCGGCCAGGCCGACAGGTGCAGCAGCGCCAGCGGCCGGCGGTGGAACAGGTCCTTCGGCAACAGATCGATGCAGAAGAACACGATCGGCGCGAGCAGCGCGCTCGCCAGCGCCTCGCGCCACGCGTCCGGCGGCGAGATCCACGCGCCGATCTGCCGCTCGAACAGCGTCGCCAGCGACTGCAGCACCGCGTTGTACGCGAACAGCAGCGTGATCAGGAGCCGCGCATCGTCCGACAAGAGCTGGCGCACGAGCCGCGCCGTGCGGCCGCCCGACTTCGCGGCCGCCTCGACGCGCAGCCGCGACGCCGAGTACATGCCGGTCTCGGTGCCGGAGAAGATTCCCCCGAGCACGAGCAGCGCCGCGAACGCGCACAGGAAGACGACGAGGTTCACGGCGCGCCGACCCCCTTCTCGGCGAGTCCAGCCTCGGCGAGCCCCGGCTCGGCCACGCCGACGTCGACGGCGAGCACGCGCCGCCCGCGCACCTCGTGCACGCACAGCTGCAGGTGGCCGAAGCGGAACTCGTCGCCCGGCCGCGGCACGCGGCCGAGCTGCGCGGTGACGAAACCGCCGAGCGTCTCGAACGCGCTCGGCACGAGATCGACGCCGAACGCCTCGTTCCAGTCGCGCAGCGACAGTCCGCCCGAGACGCGGAAGCGGCCCTCGCCGAGCGGCACGACCAGCTGCGCGCGCCGCTCGTCCTCCTGCCGCAGGTCGCCGACGATCTCCTCGAACACGCGCTCGATGTCGACCACGCCCGCGGTGCCGCCCCACTCGTCGACGACGACGGCCTCGGCCTGGCGCTCCTCGCGCAGCACGTGCAGCAGGTCGAGGCACGAGGCGACCTCGGGCACGAACTTGATCGGCAGCACGAGCTGGCGCACCGGCTTGTCGGGCCGCGTCAGGAGATCGCGCACGCGCACGCGGCCCTCGATCTGGTCCGGCGTGCCGTCGATGACCGGCACCCACGCGAGGCGCCGCTCGAGCGCGCGCGCGACGATCTCCGCGCGGTTCTCGCCCGAGGCGTCGAGGAACAGCGCGTCGACGCGCGGCTGCATGATCTCGCGCACGCGCACCTCGCGCAGCTCGACGACCTCGTACAAGAGGTCGGCCTCCTCGCCCTCGAGCTGGCCGCGCTCGGCGCTGCGCTCGAGCAGCGCGTACAGCTCGTTCGACTGCAGGCCGGGCTCGCTCTTGCCGAGCGGGCCGAGCGCGCGCGTGACGAGCTCGAGCAGCCGGCCCAGCGCGACGCGCAGCGGCCGGATCGCCTGGTTCAGGATCCACAGCACCGGCGCGCCGCTCTTCGCGACGAACAGCGGTGCGCGCAGCGCGACGAGCTTCGGCAGGATGTCGCCGAACACGACGATCGCGAGCACCGACGCGAGACCGCCGAGCAGATCGTCGCCGACGCCCTCGCGCGCGGGGAACACGCGCCGCGCGAACAGGAAGAACGCGACGTCGACGAGCACGTTGCCGACCTTGACCGAGATCA
>SCVU01000556.1 GCA_004296785.1 Planctomycetota bacterium | reverse complement strand
GTCGTGCTCGAGCCGTCGCCGATCTCGGTGGTGTTCGCGAGCAACGCGGTCTCCGTGACGCTCGTGCCGTAGCGCGAAGCTCCGAGCTCGCGCGAGCGGCCCGCTCTCCCGGTCCACGCCGGGGGAGCGGGCCGCTCGCGCTCGTGCGAACCGTTTTCCGAACCGTGCGCCGCGGATGAAAGTGCGGCGCGGCGCGGCGCTGAGAATGAAACGACGATCTGGACGCCGCGCGCGCCGACGGGAAGGAAGTAGCTTTTTTGACCTACCGAGCGCTGCGGAGCCTCGGTCCAATCAAGTGACGGGGATCCAGAGGGGAGTCTGAAGGGCGTCGCAATCGCGGCGGCGGACTCGTGCTCGCGTCTCCGCACTCGGCCCGTCCCATCCATGCGACTGCCTCGCCTTTCGCGTCTCGGTTTCCGCTCCCTCGTCCCCGCCAGCCTCGCGTTCGCCGCGCTCGGCTCGTTGCTCGCCGATCGAGCTGCCGCACAGGGCAGCAACGAGTGCGCGACCGCGACGCTGCTCGTCGACGGAGTCAACGCGTGGTCGAACGTCGGCGCGACGAATTCGGCGGGGACGATTCCCGCGCCGTGCGCGACGCTGACCAGCGACGTGTGGTTCACGTACCAGGCGAGCTGCACCGGCGCGACGAAGATCACGCTGTGCAGCCAGACGCCGACGGTCACGCTCGACACCGTCGTCCAGGTCTTCACGGCCGCGAGCACCTGCGGCGCCCTCACGCAGCTCGCGTGCAACGACCAAGGTCCGTGCGGCAATCCGTCGGAGGTCACGTTCCCGACGGTCAGCGGCTCGACGTACATCGTGCGCCTCGGCTCGTTCACTGCCGGAACCTCGGGCAGCGGCAACCTGACGGTCAGCTGCACGCCGGCAGGCGCCAATGACGTCTGCGCGGGCGCGACGACGATCGCGGCCACGCCGTTCACCGCCGTCGCCGCCGACCTGAACGGGATCGCCGCGAGCGACGATGCCGACGTCACGTGCAACGGCGCCACGGCCACCGTCACGAAGAACGGCGTGTGGTTCAGCTACACGCCGGCCGTCAACGGCACCGCGACGCTGAGCGAGACGTCGACGAACGACGTCGTCATGGCGGTTTTCAGCGGTGCGTGCGGCGGCCTGACGCAGGTCGCGTGCTCCGACCTCGAGAGCAACATCGCCGTCCCGATGACCGGCGGGGTCACCTACAAGATCCTCATCGGCATGTTCTCGGCGACCGCGTCGCCGACCGTGAACTACGGCTTCACGTTCGACTTCGCGGTGCCGCCCGCGAACGACACGTGCGCGACGGCGATCCCGCTGTCGCTCGACACGCCGGTCGCCGGCACGACCGTGCTCGCGACGAACGACTACCAGCTCGCGGCCGCATCGCCCGCGTTCACCGCCGGCGGCAGCTTCGGCGGCACCGCGTCGACGTGCGCCGGCCGCGACGTCGTGTACAGCTTCACCGCTCCCGCGGCGGGCACGTACTCGGTGCGCGTGTCGGGGTACACGAGCGCGCAGAACCTCGTGCTCTACGACTCGAGCACGTGCATCGCCGGCGCGCCGCCGGTCACCGTCAGCACGGTGCTGCTCGCGGCGAACCGGATCGCGGCGTCGACGACGGGCTCCGAGGAGCTGATGTGCCAGTCGCTGACGAGCGGCCAGCAGATCTTCATCTACGTCGACGACAACCTCGCGGCCAACGCGGGCACGACGTTCGTGATCGAGGTGAACTCGTGCACGCGCGAGACCGAAGCGAACAGCACGCCGGCGACCGCCAACGCGTACACGTTCGGCAACGAAGGCACGATCGCGCCGGCCGGTGACGCCGACTTCTTCTCGCTCGGCACGCCGGCCGCGGGCTCGCGCGTGTTCGCGATGGCCGACGGCATCGCGGGCGGCACGAGCGCCAGCGCGTCGACGACCGACTTCGACATGCGCATCACGACGGCCGTCGACACGCTCGAGTACGACGACGCGGGCAACGACACCGCGTTCGGATCGCTCGCGCCGGACTGCATGGGCACGCCGTTGACCGGCGTGGCCTCGTTCATCCGGATGAGCCACTTCACGGCGACGACCCAGGCGGAGCCGTACCGCCTGTACGCGGTCGTGCAGCCGCCGCTCGCGAGCGCGACGCTCGAGAGCGAGCCCAACGACACGCTCGTGAACGCCGGCACGTCGGCGAACGACTACTACAGCGGCGTGCTGTCGACGACGACCGACGTCGACATGTACTCGTTCAACGCCGCGGCCGGCCAGCTGATCTTCCTCGGCCTGGACGCGGATCCGCTGCGCAACAACACGCCGGTCAACGCGGCGCTCGCGCTGCTGAACTCGGCCGGCACCGTGCTCGTCAGCGTCAACGACGGGTCGACGACATCGAGCATCACGAGCGGCGCCGGCAGACTGACCGCGACGACGCCGAACTCGATCGGCGAAGGCCTGACGTTCCGCGTGCTGACCGCCGGCACGTACACGGCGCGCGTGACCTGGTCCTCCGGCACGACGCCGGGCGACTACCTGCTCTCGATCGCGAAGCAGCCCGCGCCGAACTACTGCGTCGCCGGCTCGGCCGCGTGCGGCGTCGGCGTCGACGAGTACATCCAGAACGTCACGCTCGGCTCGATCAACAACACGACCACGTCGGACGCCGGCTGCTACTCGAACTTCACCGCGCAGTCGACGTCGCTGACGCGCACCGTCGGCGCGCCGATCAGCGTGACCAACGGCACGCCGTTCAGCGGCGACCAGGCGGTCGCGTGGGCCGACTGGAACCAGAACGGCTCGTTCGCCGACGCGGGCGAGCAGTTCATCCTCGCCGGAGGCCCGGCGACGTTCACCGGCACGATCACGCCGCCCGCGTCGAGCGCGCTCGGCGCGACGCGCCTGCGCGTGCGCGTGCTGTTCACCGATCCGATCTCGCCGTGCGGGAACACGGGCTTCGGTGAAGTCGAGGACTACACGGTCAACGTGACGGCTGCGGTGGTCGCACCCGCCAACGACAACTGCGCGAGCGCGACCGCGATCGGCAGCGGCTCGTTCAACGGCACGACGCTGGCCGCGACCAACGACGGCTCGGCCGCCTGCGATCCGGGCGGCGCGAGCTCGCGCGACGTCTGGTACTCGCTGACCGCGGCGGCCACGGGCACGCTGTTCCTCGACACCTGCGGGTCGTCGATCGACACCGTGCTGTCCGCGCACTCGGTCTGCGGCGGGGCCGCGGACCTCGGCTGCAGCGACACCTGCGGCGGCTCGCCGTGCGGCGGCACCTCGGGGTGCCTGAGCTTTGCGGTGACCAGCGGTCAGGTGATCAAGATCCGCGTCGCCGACAAGGGCATCGGCTCGGGCGGCTCGTTCACGCTGAACGCGCTGCTCGCGATCCCCGGCGACGAGTGCTCGTCCGCGTTCACCGCGGTCGACGGCGTCAACGCGTTCAACACGGCGACCGCGACGACGACGACGACGCCCGCGGCGTGCAGCTCGATCACGAAGGACATCTGGTTCAACTACGTCGCGACGGCCTCGGGCCTCTTGACGGTCACGAACTGCCCGGGCAACGCGGCCGGCGCGAGCACCGTGCCCGCCGCGTGGGACTCGGTCATCGCGATCTACTCGGGCACGTGCGGCGCGCTGACGCAGCTCGCCTGCGCGGACGGCGGCGGCGCGTGCGGCGTCGCCGAGTCGTTCGCCACCGCGACGGTGGTCTCGGGCACGACGTACCGGATCCGCATCGGCTCGTTCAGCACGACCGGCACGGCGTCGGGCAACTTCGTGATCATCCCGCCGGCGCCTCCGCCGGCCAACGACGCGTGCGCGGGAGCGCTCGCGATCGCGGTGCCGTCGATCACCGCGGCGGACAACACCACGGCGACGACCGAGGTCGTGTTGCCGACGTGCACCGGTCCTTCGCCGGGCTCGTTCGCAGGCGGCACGTTCGTCGTCAGCGGCAAGGGCCTCTGGTACAAGGTCGTCGTCGGCACGACGCAGACGGTCACGGCGGACACCGTGACGAACCCGGGCTTCGACTCGCGGCTCAACGTGTACACCGGGCCGTGCGGCAGCCTGACCTGCATCACGGCGAACGACGACATCGCCAACACGACGTTCCGCTCGAAGGTCGCGTGGGTCGCGAACGCCGGTCAGGAGTACTTCATCCTGGTCAGCGGCTTCAGCTCGACGACGGCCGGTCCGTTCGTGCTCACGGTCACCGGCGCGCCGACGCCGGGCAACGACCTGTGCAGCGTTCCGACGCCGATCGGGCCGATCAACGGCTCAGTGGGTGGGACGACCGTCGGTGCGACCGGCGATGCGTCGAACCTGACCGCGCCGGGTGTCGCGACGTGCGCGAACAACGACACGGTGCCGATCTTCGACGTGTGGTACTCGTACACCGCGTCGTGCAGCGGCTCGCTGACGCTGAACACGTGCGGCGCGTACGACACGCTGCTGTCGGTCTACTCGACGTGCCCGACGCCGAGCGTGTCGAACCAGCTCACGCCGACCGCGTCGAGCTGCAACGACAACGGCCTCGCAGGCTGCACGCCCGGCTCGAGCGTCACGATCAACGTGACGTCCGGCACGACGTACTTCATCCGCGTCGCGGGTGCGGTCGGCGCGGCGGCCGGCGGCAACTTCACGTTGAGCTGGTCGCAGCCCGACGCCGACGGTGACGGCACCGCCGACGCGTGCGACGGCTGCCCGAGCGACCCGAACAAGGTCGCGCCGGGCGCGTGCGGTTGCGGCATCGCCGACACCGACACCGACGGCGACGGCACGGCGGACTGCAACGACGGTTGCCCGACCGATCCGAACAAGATCGCTCCGGGTATCTGCGGTTGCGGCGTGGCCGACACCGACACGGACGGCGACGGCACGGCGGACTGCAACGACGGTTGCCCGACCGATCCGTTCAAGCTCGCTCCGGGCATCTGCGGTTGCGGCGTGGCTGACACCGACACCGACGGCGACGGCACGGCCGACTGCTTCGACGGCTGCCCGACCGATCCGAACAAGATCGCTCCGGGTATCTGCGGCTGCGGCGTGGCCGACACCGACA
>SCVU01000555.1 GCA_004296785.1 Planctomycetota bacterium | reverse complement strand
CCTGCGCATGAAGCCGCAGCGCGGCGAGCTCCCTCGAGATCCCGCGCTCGCGCTCGAGCGCCTCGATGCGGTCCCTCCACTCCGCGATCAGTCGCGCGGTGGCCAGCGGCAGCTCGCCGTCGGCCGTCGCGTCAACCTCCGCGTGCGGGGGCTCACCGGCTGCGCGTTTCAGCGCGGACGGCCGATCCCTGAACGCCTCATGCGCACGCGCGAGCTGGGCGGCGCACTCGTCCGCGCGCGTCGGCGGCATCCGCCAGTAGCTCACATCGCCGTGCGGCACGCGCGCCAGGTCCTCGAGCGCTCCGAGGTCGAGCGCCATCTCAGCCAGCCACAGCCGCGTACTCCGTACGGAGCACGGAGCAAGCGCATCGCCTTCTATCTCTCTTAAGATGGCGATGGCTTCCCTGGGTGCGGGGTACACCACACATCCGGCGAGCACTTTCTCGACGACAAGTGCGCTCACCGGACACCGCGCGCCGAGCAGCTCCTCGACGATCGCCTCGACCTGGTCGTGGGCGGGCCCCGCGGGTTTCCCGCGAGGTAGGAGCTGCGTGGGCCACGGGTCGCCGGGGTCGGGCATGCAGCTTCCGACGTGCACGTGCAGCTTCGGGCCGCTCGCACGCAGCGAGCGCAGCCGACCGTGCGCTTGAAGCAGCGTGGCCACGACGTGCCGCAAGCTCGCGCGCTCTTCCGAGATGCGCAGCAGGCGCGCTGTGGATCGCGTAGCGCCTACGTTCGGGAACGGGTCCCCGAAGGTGACCAGCGCGTCCGCATCCTTGAAGCGGTTCGAGCCGCGATCGTCGCGGCCGTAGTAGCCGATGTGCTCGGACCGGATCACGACGCCGGGCGGCAGTAGCCGGACGAGACGCTCCGGGTCAGCACGCAGTGCCTGCGCGACCGCCTTGTGCGTGATCAAGGCGAGCGTCAGAGGGTCCGCGAGTTGGTGCTCGCTACTCAGCCGGCCGACAACACGCAGCACGTTGCGAAGGAGTCCCCAGCCGCGCGTGGTCACGCCGCCGGCGTTCAGCAGCGATCGCTTGGCGACGTTCGTCGAGACGATGCGAGCACGGACGATGCGAGCAGATGGCGTCGGCGCGACTCGCAGCCCGCGCAGCAACACCGGCACGTCGGGGTGTGCGGCTCGAAGCGCCTCGACCTCGTGCTCGCCAGTCGCGTCGAGGATCACGATGCCGGCGCACTTCTCGATGGGGATCGGACGAACTCTGGTCAGCCGAAGCCCGACGACCTTGCCGAGGACGGTGAACTCGATGCGCACGCGAACCGCGTCGCCGGCCGTAGCCTCGCCCTTCGATTCACCGCGGTAGTTGCGCAGCGCGCCGCAGAGATCGCGCAAGCTCGGGTGGTAGTACCGCGCGAGACCGAGCGAGCCGCTGCGCAGGTCTGCGGCGCTGTACCGCGGCCAATGCGTGTCGCTGGCCGCGACTACGCGCGTGGCGAGTTCCCGAAGCTGGTCGAGTTCCGCGCTCCTCGTCGCCTCCGCCAGCAACCCCGCCAGCTCGTGCTGCGTCTCGTAGTCCGGAGTTTGGGGGTCCGACTGGTGCTGCGCGAGCGCGCGACCACACAGCACATCGAGCTTCCCGCACAGCTCGCCGAGCGGCTCGCCGAGCTTGGACGATGTCGGCGGATGATCGAGCGGCGCCCTGAGCTGCTCGCGCGTGACCGCGAGTGCCTCGGTCGGGTTCCAGCGTTCGTCGATGAAGATGACGCTGTCGGCGAGCAGCGACGGTTCGCCCTTCGCCGGATGGTGGTCGAG
>SCVU01000554.1 GCA_004296785.1 Planctomycetota bacterium | reverse complement strand
CGCTCCGTCGTGCTGGCGCTGTGCGCGGTCGACGGCCTGCACGCGCAATCGACCGGCACCGCGAACCCGCTCGTCGATCGGACGCGCGAGCGCGTTGGCGCCGCGGCGTTCGAGCGCGCGAAGGGCTTCCAGCTCAGCGGCACCACCGAGTCGAACGGCCTGCAGTCGCGCTTCTCGCTGTGGGTCGCGCCCGACGGTCGCTACGAGCTCGCGGTCGACGGCAAGCTGCCGTCGTTCGAGGGCTTCGACGGAACGCGCGCGTTCCGCCGCGACGTCGGCACCGGCGAGCGCACGCTCGTGCTCGGCGATCGCGACGAGCAGCTCGCGCAGGCGTGGTTCCTCTCGCCGTACTGGCTCGTCGCGGGCGATCGCATCGCGGTCAGCGGCACGAGCGCGCTGGAGATGGCGTTCGCCGGCAGCCCGATGCACGGGACGATCGAGGTCGACGCGAAGACCGGGCTTCCCGCCGCGCTCGCGTGGGGCGCGAGCGAGCACGGCGGCGTGCTGACGTGGAAGTCGTGGAAGGAGAGCGGCGGCGTGCAGTTCCCCGCCGAGTGGGAACAGCGCGGCCCGCGCGGGCAGATCGATCGCTACGTCGTCGAGCGCGTCGAAGCGCGCGGTGCGCCGGCGCCGCGCGGTCCGCTGCCGGCGGCGCTCGCGCTCGACGCGCGCGTCGTCGGCGACGGCGGGACGATCGAGCTCGAGCAGGCGCCGACCGGCCACTTGCTCGTGCATCCGACCATCGGCGGCCGCGACATCGGTTGGTTCATCTTCGACACGGGCGCGGCGGTCAACGTGCTTTCGACGCCGGTCGCGGAGCGCGAGGGCTACGCGGGCTTCGGCGGCGTGAAGGTCGGCGGCGTCGGCGGCGCGGTCGACGCGCAGTTCCTGAAGCCGGGCGAGCTCGCGCTCGGCCCGCTGCGCTCTCCGAACGCGCTGTTCCTGACGATGGATCTCGCGTTCCTCGAGCCGTTCCTCAAGCGCGAGATCGCCGGCGTGCTCGGCTATCCGCTGCTGCTCGCCGGCACGTACGAGCTCGACATGACGCCGCCGCGCCTCGCGGTGCACGCGCCGGGCAAGGAACCCGCGTTCGACGCGCCGACGCCGTGGGAGGAGCTCGTGATCTACAAGGCGCACTCGTGCGTGTACGCGTCGTTCGAGGGCGATCGCCGCGGGCTGTTCACGCTCGACACGGGCGCCGGACAGGGCGGCGTCGTGTTCTCGAGCGGCGTGATCGGCGAGCTCGGCCTGCTCGAGGGCCGCAAGGTCTCGAACGCGAACATCGGCGGCGTCGGCGGCTTCGTGACGGCGAAGTCGGGCACGATCGAGTGGTTGCAGCTCGGCAGCCAGCGCTTCGAGAGCGTCGCGGCGCTGTTCCCCGACGCGACGAAGGGCCACGTGGGCGATCGCTACCTGACCGGCACGCTGTCGACGAAGCTGCTCGAGCCGTTCACGACGGTGTTCGATTACCCGGGCCAGCGGATCGCGTTCGTGCCGCGCGTCGAGAAGCCCGCGGCGAAGTAGCTCGACCGCGGCGCGCGCTTCGGAGACGATCACGCGCCGCGGTGAGCACGACGCACAGCAGCACGCCCCGGCCCGCGCCGGAGCAGTCGAGGTTGCCGATCGCGCGCCGGCTCGCGCAGCGCATGCCGCTGCACGCGCTGACGGTGGTCGGCGGCTTCGTCTCCGCGTGGGTGCTGCGCCACGCGCCCGGGCTCGAGCCCGGCCAGTCCGCCGGCGCCGACCTCCTGCGCTACGTCCCGATCCTCGTCGGCCTCGGCGCGAACGTCGGCGTGCAGAGCTCGACGATCCTCGTGCGCGCGTTCGCGACCGGCGAGATCGAGCGCGAGCGCATGCCGCGCGTCGTCGCGTCCGAGATCGCGGTCGGCGCGCTGACCGGCACGATCTGCGGCCTCGCGTGCGCGCTGTTCGTCGGCCTCGCCGAAGGCGGAGCCGAGCATGCGTGGCGCCTCGCCTGCGCCGTCGGCCTCGCGCTCCAGTTGGCGCTGACCTGGGCCGGCTGCGTCGGTTGCGCGGTGCCGCTCTCGTTCCGTCGCTTCGGCGTCGATCCGGCGATCGCGGCCGGGCCCGCGCTGATCGTGCTGAGCGACGTCGGCGCCGCGGCCCTGCTCGTGCTCGCCGCGCGCAGTCAGAGCTGGCTCGGCTCGTAGACGCGCTGCTCGCCCGTCCCGACGAACGGACCCGGCCGCTCGTGCACGACGACGCGCGCCTCTGCCGGCATGCCGACGCTCTCGAGGAAGCGCCGCGCGACGATGCGGTGCACGCGCGCGCTCGGATACGCGGGCGTGCCGAGCTCGCGCTGCGCC
>SCVU01000553.1 GCA_004296785.1 Planctomycetota bacterium | reverse complement strand
CGCAGCGCGAGCCGCCGCGCGACGGTCGCGAGCCAGCCGCGCAGCCGGCCGTCGTCGACCGAGGCGGGGCGGCGCTCCAGCGCGATCCGCCACGTCTCCTGCGCCAAGTCCTCGGCATCCGCGCCGCGTGCGAGCGACTGCGCGAGCGTGCGCAGCCACGCCGCGTGCGCGAGCAGTCGATCGTCATCCAATGCATCGGCGCGTTCGTTCACGGTCCCACTCCGATCCACGGGCGCGCGAAGTGTGACACGGAATCTCGCCTCTGGATCGCCGGCTGCGGTGGCTACGGCCCCGCGCGCAGCGCGTTGGGAGTACGATCGCGGGCGCCCCGCGAGACGAGCGGCCAGCTCGCTCGCCACGTACCCGGAAGGAGCTCCGCATGGATCGCCTGCGCCGCGCGTTCGCCTGCAACCTCACACTCGCGGTCCTCGCCGCCGCGTCGTTCGCACAGGGCGGAGCCGCAGCGCGCGCGGCGGCGCCGCCCACGCTCTCCGTGCTGCGCGCCTCGCACGGGATCTCGCGCATCGACGGCGAGCTGTGGGCGCTCGGACCCGACTACAAGGCGCGCATCGACGCGCGCGGCGTCGAGTTCACTCCCGCGCTCGGCAGCGGGGCGCCGCGCAACTTCCCGCTCGCGCTCGCGCTCGAATCGATCCGCCGCACGGAGGCTGTGTCGATCGATCTCGGGGCCGCGCCGCGGCGCGGCGCGGAGGACGCGGACGACGACACGGCGCTCTACGAGCGCGCGCCGGGGATCACTGAGCGCTACGAAGCGCGTGTCGACGGGCTCGAGCAGAGCTTCGTGTTCGCACAGCGCCCGCGCGGCGACGGCGATCTCGTGGTCCGACTGCGCGTCGCGAGCGAACTCGCCGCACCGCTCGGCGAGCACGAGACGCTCGCGTTCACGACGCCGCGCTGGGGCGGCGTGCGCATCGGCGCCGTCACCGGCGTCGATGCGAACGGCGCGACCGCGCCGGGCCGCCTGCGCCACGACGGCGCGGCGCTCGAGCTCGTGCTCCCGGCCGCGTTCGTCGACGCCGCCGCGTACCCGCTCGTGCTCGATCCGTCGATCGGCACTTCGTTCTTCGTCGCGAACACCGCATCGAACGAATCCGTGCCGGACGTCGCCTATGCCGATGGCTCGCAGCGCTACCTCGTCGTTTGGAAGCGCCACACGTCGACGATCGACGGCGACATCTACGGCCAGCTCGTCAACACGGTCGGGACGCTGACCGGCAACACGATCGCGCTCGAGACCTCGGCGAGCGTCAACGCGACCAATCCGAGCGCGGCGTACGTCGTCGCCTCCAGCCGCTTCCTCGTCGCGTGGCAGCAGCAGGCGGGCGCGGCGGACCTGGACGTCCACGCGCGCTCCGTCGTGATGCCGGGAGGGACCACGTCGAGCGCGACGCCGATCTTCTCCGTGGTCGCCGCGGCCGAGCGCGACCCGGTCGTGTGCGGGGAGCGCACGCAGAGCACCGACGAGGCCTACGTCGTCTGCAAGCGCGACGGCACGGGCATCGCCGGCGCGCGCGTGCTCGTCGCGGTCGGTGCCGCGCCCGTGTTGATCACCTCGCAGAACCTCGTCACGGACAACAACGCGTTTCGACCGACGATCGCGAAGAGCTTCGGCGACACCGGGCACGCGCTGGTCGTCTACAGCTACAACTTCGGCGGCGGCGACATCGATCTGTACGCGCTGCTCGTCAATCACAACGGCGCGACCGTCGTCCAGACGACGCCGTTCGCGACGACGCTCGACGGGGAATGGGATCCCGCGCTCGACGGCGACGGCGCGAACTTCATCGTCGCGTACACGCACGTCCCGCTGCCGTCCGGCAGCGGCGACGCGGAGATCAAGGTGCGACGCGTCACGCACACCGCGCCGACGCTGACGATGGGGCCGCTGATCCCGCTGACCAACGACTTGCTCGACCAGCGGCTGCCCGCGGTCGCGTGGACGCCGGGCAAGGCGTTCGTCGCGTGGGAACACGGGACGACGAGCGCGACCAACTACGACGTCTACGCGTACGGCATCGGCACGTCCGACTGCAAGCTGTGCGAGATCCTGTTCCCGTTCGATCTCAGCGCGACGTGGGACGCGGCGCCGAGCATGGCGAGCCAGTACGCCGGCGGCTCGGCCGGCGACCAGGTCTTCGCCACCTGGTACTCGGGCGTCCTCGGATCCGGGCTCGAGCAGACCAACGTGAAGGGACAGCTGCTCGAGGCCTTCGGGCCGGGCGGCGCGGTCGTCGATCTCGGCGGCGCGTGCGGGAACGGCGGCGTGACGGAGCTCGCCTCGCCGCTGACGGCGGGCAACCCGGAGTTCGCGATTCGACTCAGCCCGGCGATCGCACCGGCCACCGTCGCGTTCTTGTTCATCAGCGCCGCGGCGACACCGTTCACGTGCGGCACGTGCGCGGTCGCGCTGGGAGGCGCGCAGTTCCCCGTCCCCGTGATCCCCGCCACCGAGGTGAAGAAGGTTCTGCCGATCCCGTGCGACGCGAACATCGTCGGCATCCAGGTCGACGCGCAGTGGGTCGTGTTCCCGTCCTCGGTGTCGCCGTGTCCGATCTTCGGCTCGGCGTCGGCGTCGAATCGCCTGCGCCTGACGGTCGGTTCCTGAGCGCCCGGCGCGCGGCGCGGCTCAGGCCTGTGACGTGTTCGAGCGCGCGGTCGCGCCAGCGCCGCCGAGTCCGAGCAGTTGGCGGATCGCCGGCCCCGACATCAGCGAGGTCAGGATCGCCATCACGACCATCGCGACGAAGAGACGGTCGTCGATCACGCCGTGCTCGCGCCCGACACCGGCCAGGATGATCCCCGTCGCGCCGCGCGCGTTGAGCGCGAACGCGATCGCGAGCGTTTCGCGATCCGCACGCATCCCGGCGAGCCGCGCGCCGAGCAGCACCGAGCCCATCTTGCTGATGCAGGCGATGACGAACACGATGCCCACGAGCTTGAAATCGAAGTGCGTGAGGAAGTTCGTCCCCATGCCCATCGACACGAAGTAGATCGGCGCGAAGAAGCTCAGCGCGAAGTGCTCGATCGATTTGCGCGCCTCGTTGCGCTCGGATTCGATGCCGCCGATCGCCGCGCCGACCAGGAACGCGCCGAGGAACGCGTGCACGCCGAGCTTCTCGGCGACCAGGCTGGCCGCCAGGATCGCGACGGCCGTGGCGGCGATGAACGTGGTCGGCCACGAGCTGCGCGTGCTCAGCCAGTGCAGCACCGGCGGCCCGAGATAGCGCCCGACGAGCAGCACGACGACGAAGAACGCGAGCACGAGGCCGATCGAGATGCCGAGCGTGCTCGGCTCCGTCGAGTGCGTCGGGTCGATCTGCCCGAGCACGATCGCGAACAGCGTCCAGTTGACGAGGTCGTCGACGATCGTCGCGGTCATCACGACCGTGCCGAACTCCTTGTTCAGCAGCCCGAGGTCCATCAACACGCGCGCGATCACCGGGTTCGCGGAGTTCGCGAGGTTCATGCCGATGAACAGGCCGAGCGCGAGGCGGTGCGAAGTGCCCATCGGGCCCCAGAACTCCGCCGGCAGCGCGTACACGAGGCCGACTCCGACGGCGATCGGGATCAGCGTGCCGATGCCGCCGATCAGCAGCGCGCGCTTGCCCAGGCGCCGCAGGTCGGAGACGTTGACCTCCAGGCCGGCGACGAACAGGAAGAACAGCATGCCGAGCTTGATCGTCGCGTCGCGCGCCTGCGCGATGCCGGCGTTGGCGCCGAACAGGCCCTGCCATGCCTCGGGCGCGAGCGCGCCGAACAGCGTCGGGCCGAGCAGGATCCCGCCGATCATCTCGCCGAGCACCGCGGGCTGCCCGAGGCGGCGCATCACGTGCCCGAAGAGCACCGCGCAGCTCAGCATCACGGCGATCTGCGCCGTGAACACGATGAAGTGGCTCGAGCTCATGCGCGAAACACTATGCGTTGCGCTCGGGAGCCCGTGAAGGCGGCGAGTTCGAGGCGCGGCGCTCGATCCGGCCTCCGAACCGCGCGCCGCCGCGCATCGCGATATCGACGCCGATGAATTCCGCGAGCGCCGGCGTTTCGCGAGCGCGCGGCGCTCGAGTGCGTCGGCAGTGCGAGATTCGCCCACGATTGCGCAGTTCTTCGCTTGCGCGGATCACCGGCTCCCGCATAACTTCGTCGCCGGTCGCGATCCGGAGGAGAGGATTCGTGTGCCTGCCCCGTCGCGCTGCGCGGACGTTCGAGAGCGTCCGCGCCACCCAGTCCGGTTTGGAGAGATTGCAATGTCGAGAGATGTTCGTTCCCGGTCCCTTCGTCGGCCGATCGCCGCGCTCGCGCTCGCCTGTGCGCTGACGGCGAGTGCCGCGGCACAAGCGGTCAATACGAGCTCGCTGTCCCAGAACGGCTGGTTCTCCGACGACACGCGCGCCGACGGCACCGGCACGCAGAGCGCCGGCACCAACCTGAAGAGTCCGTCGCTCACCGCGGCCCCCGAGAGCCTGAGCGGCTCGGTCACGCACGAGTCCGACATCAACGGCCAGATCAACTTCGCCGCCGCGACGGGCGTTCCCGCCGGCACGCACGGCGCCGCCGTGCACCTCAAGATCGGGCCGTCCGCCAGCGGCAAGAGCCAGATCTCGCACCGCAAGGACGACGCGAGCGGCCACGGCCCGGGCAGCAGCTTCGGCGCCGCCTTCACCGCGCAGTACTCGTGGATGGCCAACGGCACGATCTCGATCACGCCGTCGCTGAAGTTCGGCATCAAGACCTCCGAGTTCCCGCTCGCGCCGATCTCGACGCGCACCGGCGAGAACGCCTGGGACAAGCTGCTGATCTACGAGCCCGGCAACCTGAACGGCGGCACCGCCGACGGGCTGTGGCACACGGAGACGATCAACTTCACGACCGGCAAGTGGTGGGTCGTCGACCGGCTCCCCAACGTGGGCAACACGATCGGCGCGCCGATGACGCTGTCGGCGATGGTCGGCTCGGGTGTGATGACGGGCGGCACGAGCCCGAAGTCGGTCGGCACGATCTACTCGCTGATCACCGCGCCGGGCGCGCTGATCACGAGCGTCCAGTTCGGCATCGGCTCCGGCAACGCGGGCGGCAACGTGTTCGTCAACCAACTGACGACGAGCGCCTACCGCCCCGGCCAGATCACCACGTTCGGCACGCCCGGTCTCGCGTACGACCAGAACGTGACGCCCACCGCGATCTACGGCGGCGGCAACGCGAACGGCTCGTTCACCGTGCACCGCGCGAGCGGCGTCGAGCTCGGCATGCGCGGCAAGCTGCGCTATCCGGCGAGCAACGTCTTCAAGAGCAACGGCGACGGCACGTACACGTTCAACACGGGCTCGGGCACCGGTCCGCTGACGGAAGCGGAGTGGGCGTTCGAGTTCGCGGCGAACACGGACTGGACCGGCACGACGGGTGACAAGCTCAACGAGCTCACCTACCAGCTCGGCATCGATCACGACGCGAGCGCGAACACGAACTACGCGGCGTTCGACGTGATCACGCCGGGCGCGGCGCTGCCGTTCATCCCGCTGCCGTCCACGCTGTTCTGGGACCACTCGATCGGCAACAACCTGACGCCCAACGGCGGCGGCGCCGAAGCGACCGACGCGTCGACGTACGCGGCGCTGCTCGCGGCCGGCAACGTCGCGCAGCAGTCGTGGCGCATGACGTTCTACGACCTCGCGCCGTTCCCGATCTTCAACCCGAACGTCCCGGGTCGCTACGACTTCTACCTCGCGGCGTTCAACGGCTCGACGCAGCTCGCGCGCACCGAGATCGCGATCCTCGCGCTCAGCGGCGCGACGGTCACGCTCGAGGCCGACACGACGCAGGCCGACGCGTTCCCCGGCACGCCCGGCGTGCAGAGCGTGTTCAAGGTCTGGCTGCGCAACCCGGCGGACATCGCGGTCACCGGGCACCAGGAGTTCCTGCAGTTCAACGACTCCGCGATGACGTACGAGGGCGCGCTGAGCTCGTACCCGGCGACGCCGTTCAACAGCCACATCCAGCCGATCGCGACCGCACAGGTCGCGCCCGGCGAGCTGCGCCTGGACGGCAACGCGTTCGGCGGCAGCGGCACGAGCGGCGATGCGCTGCTCGCGACGCTGGTCTTCACGGTCTCGCAGTGCAGCCTGAACTCGGTCGACTTCGACCTCGGTCAGCCGTTCCCGACGCAGCTCAGCAACCTGGGCCTGCCGCTCGCGACCGCGCTGCTCGATTCGCCGGACGTGCTGGCCGACAACATCGCGCCGGTCATCACGCCGGCGGCGAACGTGACGCAGCCGGCCGACGCCGGCAGCTGCACGCAGGCCGTCGTGACGTTCCCGACGCCGAGCGCGACCGACGCGTGCGACTCGACGCCGACCGTCGTGTGCTCGCCCGCGAGCGGTTCGGTGTTCCCGGTCGGCACGACCGTCGTCACCTGCACGGCGACCGACGACTGCGGCAACTTCTCGACGTCGACGTTCAACGTGACGGTCACGGCGACGAATCTCGTCGACGTGGTCGTGAACCTCGTCGGCTCGATGCCGGCGAATCGCTGCATCCGCTTCCAGCTCGACTCGTGCAGCGCGTTCATCGATCAGACCCTCTCGTTCGTCGGCTCGAACCCGGCGGTCGCGACGGCGACGATCGAAGTGCCGTGCGGCGCGTGGACGAAGGTCTGCGCGAAGGATCGCCAGCACACGAAGTGGGACGACGCGAACCTCGTGATCTCCGGCCAGAAGTACGTCGCGACGACGACGCTCGTGCTCGACGCCGGCGACACGGAAAACGACGGTGACGTCGACATCAACGACGTCACGCTGTTCCTCAGCCAGTTCGGCAACCTCGCCAGCGCCGGCGGCTGCCCGTGGAACGGCACGACGCGCGACGCCGATTTCGACAACGACGGCGCCGTCGGTTCGCCCGACTACCCGTCGCTCGTCGCGAACTGGCTGACGACGTCGGCGTGCCCGTGCACGGTTTCGCTGCCCGGCGAAGGCGGCGGTGACCGCGACCGTCTCGTGCGCAGCTCGGTCGCCGTGCACGACGAGCTGACGCGCTCGGTCGACTTCGACCGCAACGGCAGCGTCGACCACCGCGACGTCGCGCTGTTCGAGGCGCGTCACGGTCTGTCGGGCGAACTGTCCGAGCGGATGCGCAAGTCCGTGCGCTAGGCCGCACGCCTTGGCGCGCGGCGGGTCGCGGCGATCGAAAGATCACCGCGGCCCGCCGCGATCCCTCACACTGGAACCACGCCATGCTCCTCCTCCCGCCGATCCTCGCCGCGCTGGGCCAAGCCAGCGTCTCCCTGACCCTCACGCCGCCCGTGCAGTGCGCGCCGGTCGGCGCGCTGGTCGACGTCGCGGTCGTGCTGTCGACGGACGCGCCGACGGCGGTCGCCGCGGTCGACCTGATCGTCAAGTGGAACCCCGCGCAACTGCAGCTCGTGCAGACGATCCCCGGCAGCGGCCCGTGGTTCGTCGCGGGCTACTTCAACGATCCCGACGGCATCAACACGAGCACGAGCGACGGCGACGCGCTCTACACGCTGCTCGGCAATCCGGTGACGCCGCCGACGCTGCCGCCGAACCAGACCGCCGCGACGTTCCGCTTCCAGGTGATCGCGGACAGCCAAGTGAACCTACTCCCGACGCTCGGCGCGTTCGGCAAGACTCAGGTGCTCGGCACGACGCCGGGTTCGAACCTCACCGGCGCGATCGTCGGACCCGCGTCGATCGGCGCGGTCGGCGGCACGGCGCTCGAGACGGTGCGCCTCGGCTCGCCGCCGAACCCGAATGCATTCCGCCCGGGCTTCACGCACGCGCCGGTGCTCGGCCAGACCTGGGACCCGTACATCGATCACGCGAGCTTCGCGCCGGGCGCGCTGCTCGACGCGTTCGGCGTGACGCTCGCGCCGATCAACGTTCCGCTGCCGCCGTTCGGCACGCTGCTGTGCCTGCCGCCGGTGGCCGGCCCGCTGTTCAAGGTGCCCGCGGGCCAGAAGTTCGCGGTGCCGATCCCGATCGCGTGCGAGCTCGTCGGCGTCGCGCTGTACACGCAGGCGTTCTCGCTCGACGGACTCGGCAACATCGAGCTCACGAACGCGCTCGACATCGTGCTCGGCACGCAGTGAGACGCGCGCCGCGCACGGAGTGAACCCGCGCGACCGCGGTGCGGCGCGACGGAATCGAATCACGAGAGACCGGAGAGACAGGAGAGACTCGCAGATGACCCCGCTGTGCTTGTTGCTGCCGCTGCTCGGCGGCGGAACCGTCGACGTCGCGCTGGTCGGCAACCCGGCCGTCGTGTCGACCGGTTGCACGACGTACGTCGATCTCGTGCTGACGCCGAGCGCGCCGACGACGGTCGTCGCCGTCGACGTGATCCTCGCCTGGGATCCGGCGAAGCTCGAGCTCGTGCAGGCGCTGCCGGGCAGCGGCGCGTGGCTCGCGACCGGCTTCCTGAACGACCCCGACGGCATCAACGACGACACGGACGACGGGCAGGCGCTGTACACGCTGCTCGTCAGCCCCGCGAATCCGCTCGCGCTCGCGGCGGCCACGGTCGTCGCGTCGTTCGAGTTCCGCGCGCTCGCCGACGGCGGCGTCGGCATGCAGTCGAGCGCCGGCTTCTTCGCGAGCACCGACGTGCACGGCATCGTGCCCGGCCTCCCGGTGACTGGAACGCTCGCGGCGCCGGCGGCGATCACCGCGCAGGATGTGCCGGCGCTCGAGATCCCGCGCCTCGGCACGCCGCCGAACCCGCTCGCGTTCATGCCGGGCATCACGAGCGGCCCGGTGATCGGATCGACGTGGGATCCGTATGTCGATCACTCGGCGTTCTTCCCGGGCGCGCTGTTCGACATCCTCGGGATCACCGCGCTGCCGAGCCCGGTCGACGTGCCGACGGTGTGGGGCACGCTGCTGCTCGACCTGTCGGGACCGCTGCGGCTGCACTACCGGCCGGCGGGTTTCCCGTTCGCGGTGATCGTGCCGTTCGACTGCGCGCTCATCGGCGCGACCGCCGCGACGCAGGCGGCGTCGTTCGACGCGATCGACGTGCTCGTGACGAACGCGCTCGACGTGACGGTCGGGACGTTCTAGCGAGCGCTGGGCGCGCGCGGCTGCCGGCTCAGTGCGGCGCGCGGCCGCGCCGCCACGCGCGCACGTGCGCGGGCAGCGCGAGCTCGCCCGCCGGACCGACTTCCTGCCGCGGCTCCCCCACCGCGATCCCGAGCGGCACGATGCCGGCCCAGTGCGCGAGCGCGAGGTCTTGCGGATAGTCGCGCGGTCCGTCGTCGCGCTGCTTGCATGACCACTCGTCGAGGCGGATCGCGCAGACGCGCGTCGCGCGCAGTTCGGCCTCGGTCGGCGCGCGCGAACCGCCGCCGCGACCCGGCACGACGTGTTCGACGAGCGCGGCCAGCGACGCGCGCTTCGCGGCGAGCTCGTCGATCTCGCGGCCGCGGCCCCACGCGACGACGCAGCGGTAGTTCAGCGAGTGATTCTTCGCCGAGCGCGCGAGCACGAGCGCGTCGACCAGCGTCACGCACGCGCACACCTCGCCGCCCGCCGCCATGTGCACGAGCGCGCGCTGCTCGCGCGAACCGTGCAAATGCAGCTCGTCGCCGACGCGCACGTACGCCATCGGCAGCACGCACGGCGCGCCACGCTCGACCCACGACAGATGACACACGAGCCCTTCGTCGAGCACCGCGTCGCGGAACGCGGGATCGGGCCGCGCGCGCTCGGGCTTCTTGCGGATGCGGCTGCGTTCGGTCGGCTCGCTCATCGAAGGGAGGCGCTCATGCGGGGTACTTGTCGGCGAGCTTGCGCAGCGTCGTCACGCTGCGCATGGTCATCGGCTGGCCGAGCGCGCGCTCGAGCTTCTTCAGGTCGATCTTCGACTCGCCCTGCCCCGGGCGCGACAGCCAGTACAGCTCGCGGCCGTGCAGCGCGAACGACTCGTCGCGCGTCGCGAGCGCGTCGACCGCGCGCGCCGCGCTCGCGGATGCGGGCGCGGCGAGCAGGCCGACGTAGAGCGCGCGCGCCTTCGCGACCGCCGCCGACGCGAACGGCGCGTGGTCGGCGAGCGAGCGCACCTCGGCCGGCGTGCGCAGCAGCGTCGGGACCGCGAACCCGTACTCGCTCTCGAGCGCGCGCTCGATCCGCGCGGCCAGCGCCGGCTCCGCGCGCGCGCTCGAGTCGAAGATCACGTTGCCGCTGGCGATGAACGTCTCGACGCGCGTGCAGCCGAGCCGCTCGAACGTGCGGCGCAGATCGGCCATCAGGATCGTGCGGCCGCCGAGATTGACGGCGCGCAGGAACGCGATGCGGCGGGTCATCGGGGCGTGCGCGAGGCGCTCAGCGCCGGCGCGTGTACGTCGCCGTCATGATCGGCGTCCACGTGCCGTCGGGGTTGCGCACCGACGAGCGCAGCACCTTGTGGTTCGCGTCGACGAGCTCGATCGCGTCGCGGAACAGCGTGTTCTTCGCCGCGTCGGTGAAGGACGGACCCTCCGTTTCGAGCGTCAGCACGCGCTGTTCCGCATCGAGCGTTCCGCGATACACCCACTGGTGCGTCTGCATCGAGTCGACCCACGAGCCGACGAACTTGCCCGCGCGCGTGTCGTAGCCGAGCGTCATCACCGCGGTGAACGGCTGGCCGTCCATCGTCGCGCGGCTCTCGCCCTGCACCCACAAGTCGCCGATCGAGCGCACGCTCTCGGTGCTCTCCAGCTTCATCGAGGGCTGGCCCTCGCCCATCGAGCCTTCGCCGACGACGTTCCACTCGCCGACCAGCTGACGCAGCCACTTGTGCTCAGCGCTCGCGGCCGCCTGGAAGCCTGCGGGAACTTGCGAGTCCGACGGCGCCGACGAGTTGTGCGTCGATCGGCACGCGCCGAGCATGGCGACGAAGGAGAGGGAGAGGGCGAGCGGGAGCTTCGACATGGCGAACCTCGAGGTTGCAGGGATCGGGGGGAGATGTGGAGCGATTAGGATGCGCGTCCGATGCAACGCACGCTAGAGCCCGAGGTGATGGACACGCTCGAGGACGCCGTCGAGTACGACGCGATGGATCACTCGGGTCCGAACGACCGCTTCACCGGCCGACTGCTCGAGCTCGGCGCGCACGGCCGCGTGCTCGACATCGGCACGGGGCCCGGGCACATCCCGGTGTTGCTGTGCGAGAAGCTCGCGGGCGTGCACGTCACCGGCGTCGACCTCGCGCGGCACATGCTCGCGCTGGCCGAGAAGAAGCGCGCGGCGAGTGCGCACCGCCATCGGCTGCTGTTCGAGACGTCCGACGCGAAGGGACTGAAGTACGCGGACGGTTGGTTCGACAGCGTGTGCTCGAACACGATCCTGCACCACATCCCCGACCCGAAGCCGTTCCTGCGCGAGTGCCGGCGCGTGCTGCGGCGCGGCGGCGCGCTGCTCGTGCGCGATCTGATCCGGCCCGAGAGCGACGCGCGCGCGCAGGCGTGGACCGAGCAGAACGCGGCGGGTGCGAGCGCCGAGCAGAAGGCGCTGCTGCTCGCGAGCTACCGCGCTGCGTTCACGCTGGCCGAGCTGCGCGCGATCGCGGACGAGTGCGGGCTCGGCGACGCCGAGGTCGTGCAGGACGACGAGACGCACATGAGCCTGCAGCTCTCGGCGCGGCGCTGAGTCGGAGTCGCCAGGCGGCCGAGCGTCGCCGCGCGAACGTCGGCGGAGCTGGGAGGCGCCGCACGGGCGAGACGACGGATGTCCGCCGTTTCGAGTCGGGGCTCGGCGAACGAGTCCGCGCGCGCGGACTCGACCAGGCGATGCGCGTGGCAACCGTTCCAGCCATCCGAGCTCGCTCCCCGACTACCCAGGCTCGCTCCAAGCGAGCACGCGCTCCTCGACGGCGATCGGACCGCAGCGGCGCCAGCCGACGCGCAGCAGCCAACTCGTCGCGCGACACACGACCGGCGCCCAACTCGCCATGCGCCGGATGAACTCCGCCGCGGGATCGTCGCGCTCGCGTCGAGTGCTGAAGCCGTCGAACCAAGGCCCGGACGAATGCGGATCGATGCCCGAGCCGTGGCTGCCGTGGCGGCGCGCGTTGTGCAGCACGTAGGCGAGCGCACGTCGAACCTCGCGCGGCGAGCACAGCGCTCGCGCGTGGAAGCGCTCGGCGAACACCTGCCCTCTGCGCCCCCACGCCCTGTTGAGCTGCTTCGCCAACCGCACGAACAGTCCCTTCGCGCCGCGCGTCAGTGCGTGTCGATCGGGCACCTCGACCAGCAGGTGCACGTGGTTCGACTGAACCGAGTACTCGATCAGTCGAAACCCGAAGCGATCGGCGCCAGCGCGCAGCGTGTCGACGATCAGGCGATGCGAGCTGGCGCCGATCGCTTCGGGTTTCGACTAATCGAGTACTCGGTTCAGTCGAACCACGTGCACCTGCTGGTCGAGGTGCCCGATCGACACGCACTGACGCGCGGCGCGAAGGGACTGTTCGTGCGGTTGGCGAAGCAGCTCAAC
>SCVU01000552.1 GCA_004296785.1 Planctomycetota bacterium | reverse complement strand
GGTCCGCGACCGAGAGCCCGCCGTGGTCGAGGTACAGCCCCGCTTCGCCGAACTGCACGCCGAACGTGCCGACGACGGCGATCGTCGTCGTGCCCATGCGCCCGAGCGCGCGCAGCTGATCGAACAGCCGGCCGAGGCGCTCGTCGAGCTGGTGCAGCGCGCCGTCGTAGCGCGCCTCGTACTCGCCGAGCGTGTGCCGACCGCCGTCCCAGCGCGACGGCGGGATCGCGTGGTAGCACGGATCCTCGTTGGAGATCGCGACGATGCGCGTGCGCCCCTCGCGCGGCGGGAACAAGCTGTCGCGCGCCGGATCGGGCTCGGCCCAGATGCGCTCGAGGTCGTGCACGTGCAAGTACGCGAACCAGCGCTGCTGGCGATCGAGGCCGCGCAGCCAGCCGAGCAGCGCATCGGCGCTGGCATCCAGACCGCGCGGCGGCGTGCGGCCCTCGCGCGCGTCGAAGCGCTCGAAGCCGACGTGCATGCCGTACAGCTCCGAGAGCCACGGATGGTCGACGAAGGCCGCGGTCGCGTGCTCGTGCACCAGCCACTCGACGGCCGCGTGCGGGACGCGCGTCGGCACGAACCAGTTGCGCTCGACCTGGCGCTCGACGGTCTTGTCGAGCGCGCGGCGCGCGACGTTCGGATCGCAGCCGGTGAGCAGGCTGACGTGGGCGGGCAGCAGCCACGGCGCCGTCGAGAAGCACTGGCGGAACGACGTGCCCTCGGTCGCGAGGCCGTCGAGCGTCGGCGTGGTCTCGCGGTCGTAGCCGAGCGCGTGGATGCGGTCGGCGCGCAGCGCGTCGATCGCGATGACGAGGACGCCGGGCGCGCTCGGGCGGGACTCGCGCGCGCCGGGGAGCGCTTGCGCGGGCGTGGCAGCGGCCTGCGGCAGCAGGCTCATGAGGACGAGGAGCACCGCCCGGAGGCTACCAGACCCCGCCCCGCGACTACACGAGCGACGCGACGCGCAGTCGCTCGACGGGGCGACCGGCGACCAGATGCTGCTCGACGATCTCGCGCAGGTCCTGCTCGGTCACCCGCTGGTAGAAGACGGCATCCGGATACACGACCAGGTTGATGCCCGACTCGCACGGCCCGAGGCACGTCGAGCCGTTGACGCGCACGCGCCCCGACAGATCGTGCTCGAGCAGCAGCGCCTGCAGCTTGTCCATCAGCAGGCGCGAACCCGCGGCGCCGCACGAGGCGCCGGCGGTCGGCGGGCGCTGCGTGATGCAGACGAACACGTGCTGCGCGGGCGGGTACATGCTCGAACTCGGCGCCTAGAGTGCCACGAAGCGCGCGCTCGCGCGCGTCGAATTTCCACGCGACAAGCTCATCCGCAAGTCGGCAGTTCGAGCCTCAGCGCGCGAGCTCGAACAGCTGCGCCGCCGGCACCCAGCCGCGCGCGCCGTCCTCCGCCTCGACGCGCACCCACTCGGGCCATGCGTCGATGCGCCACGCACGACTGCCGGCGTCGAGCCGCCCGACCGGCGCGAGCGCGTCGCTCGGCTCGGCGCGCAGCGCGGCGCCCTCGCGCGCGAGCACCAGGCACTCGCCGTCGCGCGCGGTGAACGCGCGGTGCAGGAGCGGCGCAGCGCAGGCCAGCGCCGCGAACACGGCTGCGAGCACGCACAGCTTCGCGGCGCGGCCGCCGCGCAGCGCTTCGAACGCGGCGCACAGCGCGAACGGCAACAGGCCGAGCAGCGCGAGCGCCTCCGCTTCGCGCGCGGTCAGGCTGCGCAGCACGCGCTCGATGCCGGAGCGCAGGTCGCCGCGATCGGCGGGCGGCCACTCGAGCTTGCGCCGCGCGAGCTCGAGGTTCGTCCACGCGTCGCGATCGCGCGGCGCGAGCCGGCGCGCGGCCTCGAACCAGCCGACCGCGCGCGGCAGCTCGTCGAGGCGGTACGCGGTGTTGCCGAGGTTGCGGCACACGCGCGCGCGCACGGCGTCCGACAGGTCGAGCGTCAGCGCTTCCTCCCACGCGGCCTCGGCGCCGCGCCAATCGCGGGCGCGGTACAGTCGCTCCGCCTCGGCCAGCAGCGGCGAGCTCTGCGGCTGCGCCGGCGCGAGCGTCGCGCACGCGAAGAGCGCGATCAGCGCGAGCAGCACGCGGGCACACGCGGCGCTCACAGTCCCGCCTCCACGAGCTCGCCCGCGAGCGCGAGCAGTTCTTCGCGCCGCACGCGCTCCGGACTCCCGCCCCACACGGCCGCGTCGATGCGCCGCTGCGCGGCGGCGAGCTTGCCGGCCTGCGCCTGCGCCGGTCCGCGCAACGCGTCGCGCCCGTCCCACGCGGCCGCGCTCTCGCCGCTGCGCTGCGCGAGGAACTCGAGCCACGCGGCGCGATCGTCGTTCGCATCGCGCGCTTGCTGCAGCGCGCGTTCGAGCTCGCGCAGCGCGCGCCGCCGGGCGCGCGCGCGCGGCGTGGCCGGATCGCCGGCGCGGCGCACGAACGCCCGCAGCGCGAGCCACGCGACGCCGAGCCCGCCGAGCGCGGCGAGCCACAGCGCGGGCCGCGGCCCCGCGGCGCGCGCGCCGCCGTCCGCTGCGAGCCCGCTCGCGATATCGGCCAGGTCGTCGTCGAAGCTGTCGACGTTGCCGAGCGCGCGCAGCTTGGCCGCGTCGCGCAGCGGGCGCACGTGGATCGACAGCGGCTCGGTCGCGATCTCCTGGTACGCGCGCTTGCCGGTGTCGTAGACCCACAGCGGCAGCGCGGGCACCTGCTTGACGTCGGTCGACAGCGGCGCGAGGTCGTACTCGACGAGGCGGCGCGTCGACGTCTTGTCGAGCTCGCGGTGCCCGAAGATGCGGAAGCCCTTGAACGCGTCGATGCGCAGCGGATCGGGCGGCTCGAAGAACTCGAGGTTCGCGTTGCCGCTCCACTCGACCTCGAACTTGATCGAGTCGCCGACGTCGACGTCGCGCGGCTCGGCGCGCGCGCGCGCCTGCACGGCGCCGACGGCGCCGGAGAACGCGGCGGGCCGGCCCGCTTCGGGCAGCGGCGCGATGTCGAGCCCGGCCTCGGCCGCGTTGACGAAGTACTGCGCGACGATCTCGCGGCGCGGGTTGAAGAAGTCGCGGCTCTCGCGGTAGCGGCCGAACTCCAGCGTCGAGGTCGGCAGCTCGATGCGCCCCGGCCGCGTCGCGACGAAGTCGCGGCGCAGGCGGAACGTGCGGAACGGCTTGCCGCGCACCTGCTGGCCGGCGAGCTCGTCGCAGGCGACGACGCCCGAACCGACGATCGGCAGCTGCACGCGGTCGGCGCGCGCGTCGACCGGTTGGTCGCTGCGCTCGAGCAGACCCGGCAGTTCGCCCCACCACGGGATCGACAGCTGCGCGTAGTTGATGTCGGCGTTGATCGCCTCGTCCCAACCGAAGCGCAGTTCGATGCGCACCGGCTCGCCGACGAGCGCGTTCTGCGGCTCGATCGACAGCTCGAAGCTGCCGAGCTCCTCACCCAGCATGTCCTTGACCACGGTCAGCGCGAACGCGCCCGTCTGCAGCGCCTTGCCGTCGGCGGTCAACTTGAGCGGGCCGATCTCGTACACGCCCTCGCGCTGCGCGTGCACCGGCACGCGCCACGTCAGCGTGCGGCTCGCGCTCGTGCGGCCGTTGACGATCTGCAGGTACTCGCTCTTGTCCGGCGCACCCGCGGGTCCGATCTGCAGGCCGTCGACCTTCGGCAGCTCGACGATGTCGGCGCGCTGCACGCCCTCGAGATCGACGCGCAGCTCGATGCGCGCGCCGAGGCGCGCGACCTGCGCGGACAGGCGCGCGGACACGCGCGGCGCCGAGGTCGCCTGCGCGAGCGCGCGCGCCGGCAGCAGCCAGGCCGCGCACGCGACGAGCACGCACAGCGCGAGCGCGCGGCGCGACGGCGCGATCGAGGCAGCGGCGATCGAAGTCATGCTCACCAGTCCTTCTCCACGGGTTTGCGGCCGACGCGCCGCTGCGCCATGCGCACGCGCTGGGCCTCTTTCTCGATGTCCGCGAGTCGATCGAGCAGCTGCACGAGCTCTTCGCGCGTCAGCTTGCTCGGGTCGAGCCCCGGCGGCGGCGGTTGCGCGTCGCCGGGCTTTTCGGCGCCCGGCTTCTCCTCGCCGGGCTTCTGCGCGTCCGTCGGCTTCGGCTCCGCCGGCTTCTCGTCGGGCTTCGGCTCGCCCTGCGCGTCCTGCTGCTGTGGCTGCTCGCCCTGCTGCGGATCCGCGGGCTTGTCGTCGGTCTTGTTCGGATCGGGCTTGCCCTGTGCACCCTTGGACGGATCCTGCTTCGACGGATCCTGCTGCTTGGGATCGCTGGGATCCTGCTGCTTCGGATCGGGCTGCGATTCGGGATCGGACTTCGAGTCGGAGCCCGACGACGGGTCCTGCGAGTCCTTCTTCTGCTCGTCGCGCGGATCCTGCGGTTGATCCTGCTGCTGCTTCTGCTGCTCGGCCTGCTCCTCGCGCTCGAGCTCGCGCAGCCGGCGCACCGCGAGCTCGAGATTGGCGCGCGTGTCGGCGTCGGCGCCGTCCAGCCGCAGGCGATCGAGCAGCAGCGCGCGCGCCTGCTGGTACGCGTCCTTGACCTTCGCGCGCTCGGCCGCCGGATCCGCGGCGGCGGCGCCGCCGGGAGCCGCGCCGCCGGGAGCCGCGGCATTCGGCGCGGGCGCCGCGAGCGGTGCACCGCTCGCCGCCGCGGCCGCGCGCGCGGCGCGCAGTTCCTCGGCTTGCGCGAGCGCGACGCCGCCCGCGTTGTACGACGACCACAGCCGCAGCTCGCCCGGACCGGCGAGCACCCGCGCGCTCGAGAACGCGCGCAGCGCATCCTCGGGCAGCTTCGCGGCGGCGAGCGCGTGCCCGGTCGCATACAGGATCTGCGCCTCGGTCGCTTCGTCGAGCGCATGCGTGCCGCGCCGCTCGAGCAGCCGCGACGACAGCGCGAGCGCTTCCTCGCGCCGGCCCGCGCGCACGTGCTCGACGAGCTCGTGCAGCCCGCGCGCGCTCGAGCCCGCGTACGCGGCGGGTGGCGCGGCCTCGGGCGCGGGTTGCGAATCCTGCGCGGACAGTCGCGCCGGCGCGGCGGCGAGCGCGAGCACGACCAGCGACGCGACGCGCACGGATGCCGCGCGCGGCGCGCGGCGCTCGCCGATCAGCGCCGCGAGCAGCGCCAGCGCGAGCCCCGGCAACAGGAACCACTGGTAGCGATCGTGCGGGATGCGCACGAGCCCCTGCTCGAGCGCGCGCGTCTCGAGCCGCTGGATGCGCAGCTTGTACAGATCCTCGAGCGGCGTCGGGCTCTGCTCGGTCGACAGGTAGTCGCCGCCGGTGCTCGTCGCGAGCCGCTCGAGCGAGGTACCCGCGAGCTGCGTCACGACGTCCTTGCCGTCGGCGTCGGTCAGGTAGCCCTCGCGGCCGTCGCGCGCCGACAGCGGGATCTTGCCGCCGGCCGCGGTGCCGATGCCGACGACCCACGTGCGGATGCCGCGCTCGGCGGCCTTGGTCGCGGCTTCGAGGCCCTTGCCCTCGAGGTCCTCGCCGTCGGTGACGAGCACGATCGCCTCGTGCGCGCCGCTGCGGCCGTCGAACAGCGCGAGCGCGCGCTCGATCGCGGCGGCGAGATTGGTGCCGCCCTGGCGGTTGTCGTCGGGCGTGAGCGGCTCGAGCAGGCGCGCGAGCGCGGTCTTGTCGCGCGTCAGCGGCGCGATGTCGCGCGCGTCGCCGGCGAACGCGACCAGCGCGAGGCGATTGCCGGCCAGCTGGCCGAGCAGGCCCTGCACCTCGCGCTTCGCGCGCGTCAGTCGATCCGGCCGCAGGTCGCGCGCGAGCATCGAGCGGCTCGTGTCGATGCACACGACGACGTCGATCCCCTGCTGGCGCGCCTCGCGCAGGCTCCAGCCGCGCGTCGGCCCGAGCAGAGCGAGCGCGATGCACAGCGCGGAGCACGCGCACAGTCCGACGCGCACGGCGCCGCGCAGCCGCGAGACCTGCGACTGCGCGCGCCGCGCGAAGCGCTCGTCGAACAGGCGGCGCAGCGCGCTCTGGCGCGCGAGCAGCGACCACAGCCCCAGCGCGAGCAGGATCGGCGCCACGCACAGCGCCGGCAGCCACGCCGCGCGCAAGAGCTCGAAGCCGAGGTCCCAGTCCAGGCGCGAGTTCACGGCGCGCTCCTGCCGAGCGTCCACAGCGCGGCCCACGCGAGCGCGACGAGCGCGAGCGCCGGCGCGAGGATCCACGGGTACAGGTCGTAGGTCTCGACCCAGCGCACTTCCTCGCGCTCGGTCTTCTCGAGCCGATCGATCGCCGCGTAGCAGTCCTCGAGCGCGCTCTGGTCGTCGGCGCGGAAGAAGCGACCGCCGGTCGTCTTCGCGAGCTCCTCCATCTCCGTCGTGTCGAGGTCGAACTCGGTCGCGACGAGCCCGCGCAGCACGTCCTGCCGGTACGTGTACTTGCCGGCCATGATCGTGTACACGCGCACGCCCTCGCTCTGCGCGAGGCGCGCGGCCTCGGCCGGTTCGATCTCGCGGCGCGTCGTCTCGCCGTCGGACAGCAGCACGACGATCTTCGACTTCGCCTTGCTCTCGCGCAGCGCGGCGACGCTGCGCGCGAGCCCGGAGCCGATCGCGGTGCCGTCCTCCTCGGTGTTCGGCCGCGCCATCTGCACCGAGTCGAGGAACCCGAGCAGCGCGTTCGCGTCGAGCGTGTCGGGGCACACGAGGTCCGGGTAGTGCGCGAAGGTCACGAGCGCGACGTTGTCGCGCGTGCCGGACTGGCCGAGCATGCGCCGTTCGGCGAACGCGCCCGCGACTTCCTTGACGACGTCGAGGCGGCTCTTGCCGGGCTGCATGTCCTCGAACGCCATCGAGCTCGAGCGGTCGATGCACAGCACGATGTCGACGCCCTCGCTGCGCAGCTCGGTCTCCTCGCTGCCGGAGACCGGGCGCGCGAGCGCGGCGACGCAGCCGAGCAGGCCGACGAGCTCGCAGCCCGCGGCCAGCGGGCGCAGCACCTGGCGCCACGACTTGCCGTAGCTCAGCTGGCCGGCCGCGAGCGCGGGCACGCTGCCGGCGAGCGCGGGTCGCAGCGCGCGGCGCTGCGCGAGGATCCAGACCAGCAGCACGAGCGGCGCGAGCGCGAGCATCCACGGATCGCCGAGCGAGTAGCGGCCGAACAGCGCGAGCTCGGCCTCGGCCGAGGACTGCACGGAGTCCGCCTGCGCCGCGGTCTGCTGCGCGAGCGCGATGCCGAGCACGAGCAGCTTCATGCGACCGCCTCCGCGCGCTCGGCGAGCACCGCGCCGCGCAGGCCGCGCGCGCGCAGCGCCTCGAGGCACTCGCGTGTTTCGGCGATCCACGCGTCGCGCGCCCACGCGCTGCCGCTCGCGCCGGCCCAGCGCGCGGCCTGCAGCCGCAGGAACAGGCCCGAGAGCCGCTCGCGCTCCGGCGCGCTCGGATCGAGCGACGCGATGAACTCCTCGTCGGTCAGCGCGGCGCGCGCGGCGCTCGTGCGCGCGACGCGCAGTCCGGGGCACAGCTCCGACACGCCGTCGCGCAGCAGCGCGGCGAGCTCGTGCGCGAGCGCCGAGCCGTCCGGTTGCGCGGGCGCGGCCGCGAGCGCCGTCAGCCGCTCGAACGCGTCCGGCCGCGCGGCGATCGCGCGCTCGCGCCGGCGCGCGCGCTGCACGAAGTACAGCAGCGCGCCGCCGCCTACGAGCGCGACGGCCGAGCCGATCAGCGCCCAGCGGTCGGAGAGGTCGAGCTCGCCGGCGAACGCGTCGCCCTGCAGCGGCCGCAGCTCGCGCGGCGCGTCCTCGCCCTCGGCGAGCGCGGCGGAGACCGCGATGCGCGGCGGATCGCCGGCGCTCGTCACCGGCAACGAGAACGGATCGGCGCCGCCGCTCAGCTCGACGTACAAGCGCGGCAGCTCGAGCTCGCCGCTCTCCAGCGGCGCGAGCACGAGTTCGAGCTCGGTCGCGCGCAGGGCTTCGGTCTGTGGCGCGACCTCGCTGCGCCGCAGCGACTGCGACAGCTCGGCCCAGCCGACGCCGAGCGCATCGGCGAGTCCGAGCAGCGCGACGCTCTCGCCGGGCGCGTGCTCGACGCGGATCGTGAGCGTCAGCGGTTCGCCGACCGCGAGCTCGCGCGGCTGTGCCGACTGCAGCACCGCCGACTGCGCCGCGAGGGCGCCGCCGAGGGCGAGGGCGAGCGCGAGCGCGCGCATCAGCCGCGACCTCCGCGGCGCAGGCGCGCGTGGAAGAAGCGCACGATCGGATCGACCGGGCTCTTGTGCGTCGACAGCTCGAGCGTCCCCGCGCCGGCGCGGCCGAGATCCTCGAGCCAGCGGTTGCGGCGCACGGTCGCGGCGGCCGCCCACGCGGCGCGCAGCTTCGCCGACGACGTGTCGATCTCGACGCGCCGCCCGCTCTCCGCGTCGAGCCACGCGACGAGGCCCGCGTCGGGCAGCGCCTCCTCGAGCGGGTCGTGCACGCGCACCGCGATCAGATCGTGGCGCCGCGCGAGGCGTTTGAGCGTGCCGAGCCAGCGCTCGCGCGCCGCCGCGTCGAGCGGCATCAGCCAGTCGGACACGACGAACACCATCGCGCGCCGGCGCAGCCGCAGCTCGAGCTCCTGCAGCGCGCGCGCCAGCGCCGCGTGCGGATCGGCGCCGGGCTCGCGCGCCGGCTCGGCCGCCAGCACTTCGCGCACGAGGCGCAGGATCAGCGACGGCGAGCGCGCGGGCGGGACCCACAGCTCGCGCGCGCCGCCGAACGAGGCGAACGCGACCTGGTCCTGCTCGAGGATCGCGACGTGGCCGAGCAGCGCGACGAGTTCCGCCGACAGCTCGCGTTTCGTCGCGCGCGCGCTGCCGAAGTCCATCGACGCGCTCGCGTCGACGAGCAGCACGAGCGACAGCTGCCGCTCCTCGACGAACGTCTTGATGTGCGGCTTGTCGGTGCGCGCCGTGACCTTCCAGTCGATGCTGCGGATGTCGTCGCCGACCTCGTACTCGCGCACCGTGTCGAACTCGAGGCCCGAGCCGCGAAACGTGCTCTTGTACGCGCCGGCGAGCGCGTTCGAGACCGCGCGCCGCGTGCGCAGCTGGATCTGGCGGACGCGCGCGAACAGCTCGGGACCGATCTCGAAGTCGGCGCCCGTCTCCGCGGGAGTCGCTGCGTCAGTCTGCTGGGCCATGGCGGGACGCTCGGGCGCGCGCGGACCGCGCGCTCAGGGGACCGCGACCTGCTCGAGCAGCCGCGCGACGATCTGATCGGAGCTCCGGCCCTCGGCCTCGGCCTCGTAGCTCGGCATCACGCGGTGGCGCAGCACGTCGGGCGCCATCCGCTTCACGTCGAGCGGCGTCGTGTACTCGCGGCCGTCGAGGAACGCGTTCGCGCGCGCGGCGAGCGCGAGCACGATCGACGCGCGCGGCGAGGCGCCGAACAGGATCTGGCCCTCGAGCTCCTTCAGCCCGTGCGCGGCCGGCGCGCGCGAGGCCTGCACGAGGCGCACGATGTACTCGGCCAGGCGCTTGTCGATCACGACGCGGTCGATCAGCTCGCGCGACTTCAGGATCCGCGGCAGGTCGACCACGCGCCGCACCTTCGGCAGCGCCGCCGTCGTCGACATCCGGTCGAGGATCGCGAGCTCTTCCGCGGGGTTCGGGTAGCCGACGACGATCTTCAGCGCGAAGCGGTCGAGCTGCGCCTCGGGCAGCGCGTACGTGCCCTCGTGCTCGATCGGGTTCATCGTCGCGAGCACGAGGAACGGCGCGGGCAGCGCGAAGGTCTTGCCGCCGATCGACACCTGCCGCTCCTGCATCGCCTCGAGCAGCGCCGACTGCACCTTGGCGGGCGCGCGGTTGATCTCGTCGGCGAGCACGAAGTTCGCGAAGATCGGGCCCTTGCGCACCGCGAAGCTCGCCTCGCGCGCGTTGTAGATCTCGGTGCCCACGAGGTCGCTCGGCAGCAGGTCCGGCGTGAACTGCACGCGCGCGAAGCTCGCGTCGATCGCGCCGGCGAGCGTCGAGACCGCCAGCGACTTGGCCAGGCCGGGCAGGCCCTCGAGCAGGATGTGACCGCCGGTCAGCAGGCCGACCAGCAGGCCGTGCACGAGGTGCTCCTGGCCGACGATGATCTCGCCGAGCGCGCTCTTCAGGTCGGGGACCCACGCCGAATGCGAGCGGATCTCCTGGGTCAGCGCATCGGTCTTGGTCGTCGTGAAGGTCATCGCGGGGGCGGTCGAGGGTGGGGACGTGCGCGGTCTACGCGGGTTGCCTGCCGCGCGTTGGGGCGCCCGCGGCGCGTTCCGTCCACGATAGCGCCTGCGGCGGCGCGAAGCTCCTTCCGAGCGCGCGTCCGGCGTCGGCCGATCGCCCGTTCAACCGCCGCCGAGCCGACCCTGCAGCCACGCCCCCAGCGCGGTCGCGCCCGCTCCGAGCACGAGTGTCGCTCCCACGTAAGCCGCCGCGCGCGCCGCGTGTCCGTCGCGCGCGAGCTCGTACGACTCCGCCGAGAACGCCGAGTACGTCGTGAAGCCGCCGAGCACGCCGACGACGAGCAGCAGTCGCCACGGCTCGCCGGCGTCG
>SCVU01000551.1 GCA_004296785.1 Planctomycetota bacterium | reverse complement strand
GCCGGCCGTGCTGACGTACAGCACGCCGAGCGTGCTCGGCGGACCCTGCACGGTGAGGTTCATCAGCGAGCCCATGATCGGCAGGCTCGTCGTCAGCGTGTAGCCGCCGCAGCCCTGCGCCTTGACCGCCGTCGCCGCCGGGTTCGGGCACGGACGCGGGTCGAGGCGGATCACGAAGATGTCGCCGGAGCCGCCCTGGTAGGTCGGATGGAACACGCCCGGCGTCGTCGGGAAGCCCTCGCGCGCGTGGCCCGCGAAGAACGAGATGTACGACAGGAAGTCGAGCGTCACCGCGTAGCCGCTCTCGTTCTTCGGGCCGCCGAAGTACGTCGCGTACTCCATGAACGAGCCCGACTCGTCGAGCAGGCCGAGGTAGACGTCCGACGTGCTGCGCGGGCCGCCCTGCGTCGGCTGCTGGTAGCCGGCGCCGGTGACGAGCATGTTCGTCGAGTAGGTCGTGCCGACGAAGAACGCGATGCCGTTCGGGTCGGCGACGACGCCGTTGATCTCGTCGGGCGCGTTGCCGCCGACGTACGTCGAGTACGTGTACGACGCGAGGTTCGGCTTCAAGCGCGAGATGAACCCGTCGAGCTTGCCGTTCAACGTCGTGTCGAACGCGCCGGGCGTGGTCGGGAAGTCCGGCGAGTGCGTCGCGCCGGAGACGAACACGTCGCCGCCGATGTGCACGTCGAGCGACACGACCGCATCGCGATCCGAGCCGCCGTGGAACGTCGACTGCATCAGCGTCGCGCCGTCGCCGGACAGGCGCGTCACGAAGCCGTCGAACTCGCCGTCGAGCGTCGTGTCGACCGCGCCGACCGTGGTCGGGAAGTCGTTCGAGTACGTCGTGCCGCCGAGCACGACCTCTTCCGACGGGCCGTACAGTCCGACGGCCAGCGCGAGGTCGTCCTCGGTGCCGCCGACGTACGAGCCCCAGTTCTGCGCGGCGCCGCCGCTGCCGAGCTCGACCGCGTACGCATCCGAGACGCCGCCGAACGCCGTGTCGTACGCGCCGGGCGTCGTCGGGAAGTCGCTCGACCACGTGCGGCCGACGAGGATCGCGCCGCCGGCGATCGTCGGGCGCAGGTCCCAGCCCTCGTCGGCGCCGCTGCCGCCGACGTACGTGCACCACGCGATCGCGCTGCCCGCCGAATTCAGGCGCAACACGAACGCGTCGCCGTGGCCGCCGAGCGTCGTGTCGAACGCGCCGGCCGTGACCGGGAAGTCGTTCGACGACGTCGTGCCGCAGATCAGCGCGTCGCCGTTCGCCAGCGTGCGCACCGCTTGCGCGATGTCGATCGCGCCGCCGCCGATGAACGTCGAGTACAGGAGCGTCGCGCCGGCCCCGTCGAGACGCGTGACGAGCACGTCGTCGTTGTTCCACACGGTGTCGTACGCGCCGGGCGTCGTCGGGTAGTTCGACGACTGCGACACGCCGACCGCGACGACTTCGCCCGCGGACTCGGCGTCGACGCCGAACGCCATCTCGCAGTTCATGCCGCCGACGTACGTGCTGTAGATCAGGATCGGGTCGACGACGAGCGTCGCCGTCGGATCGATGCCCTCGGCCTCGAAACCGAAGCGCATGTCGCCGAGCACGCGGAAGCGCGCGGCCACCGCCTCGCGCACGCCGTCGGCGCGCACTTGCCACGCGGCCGGCAGCTCCTGGCGCACCGGGCCCGCGGCGGTCGAGATCTCGAGGCTGCCGTCGGCCGCGACGCACATCGAATCGGCGCCCTCGACCTTCAGCACGACTTGCGACAGATCGGCACCCGGCTCGAGCACGACGTCGTACTCGATGCGCGAGAGGCCGTCCTTGCGGCCGATGCGCAGCTCGACGTCGACGCCCTCGTACAGGTCGGCGAGGTCGAGGTGGCGGAACGTCGGCACGCCGGTGTGCCAGCCCTTCGGATCGCGCCCGTACAGGTAGTTGACGCGCGTCGGCGCTTCGTCGCGCGCGACGAGCTCGGTCTCACGCGCGCCTTCCCAGCGCAGGAACAGGTTGCAGTACGCGAGCCCGTCCGCGGGCGCGACCTTGATCGCCTGCTTGCCGTGTGCGTCGCCGCCGCCCTGCTCGACGACTTCGCGCGGCGTCAGCTGCAGCGCGAGGTGGTCGGCGGCGAAGAACGTCGTCAGGTCGCCGTTGTACGCGACGTACTGGCAGCGCTCGTCGTACTGGCCGGCGTTCTGCACGAAGCACACCGGCATCCGGTTGATGAGCGCCTCCGACGTCGCGTTCGCGGTCGCGGCGGCCGGCGCTGCCGGTGCGGCGGTCGCGGGCGGGGTGGGCGGGGCGCTCGGCGCGGGCGCCGGAGCTTGGGCGAGCAGGGGGAGTGCGAGGAAGGGGAACGCGAGCAGGGGTTGGAGCATGTACGAGGCCCCGGGGAAGCGGGGCGGCTAGACGCGGGGCCGTTGCGCGGCCGTGCCGCGGGAGCGAGCGCCCCCGTCAGCCGCCAACGTAAAGGAAAAGATAACTAGCGACCGCGGCAGCGGGTGCGCGGACTCGGATTCCGCGCGTTCGGCGGGCGGTTCAGCCGGCCGCTCGCCCGCTCAGCCGAGCAGGTTGGCGACGACCGCGCGTTCCTTCTCGAGCTCCTCGACGGTCGCCTTCAGCCGCTGCTGGAGGAACCCGTCGAGCTCGAGCCCCTGGACGATCGACCAGCCGCCCTTGCCGTCCGCGCGGACCGGGAACGAACTGATCAGGCCGGCCGGGACACCGTAGGAGCCGTCGCTGGCCACGCACACCGAGCGCCACTCGCCGGCCGGGGTGGGGTTCACGAGGTCGCGCACGTGGTCGACCAGCGCCGAGGCGGCCGAGGCCGCGCTCGACAGCCCGCGCGCCTGGATGATCGCGGCGCCGCGCTGCTGGACGGTGGTGAAGAAATCGCCCTGCAACCACTTCGCGTCGTTGATGACGGCCTCGGCGCTCTTGCCGTGGATCTTCGAGTTGCGG
>SCVU01000550.1 GCA_004296785.1 Planctomycetota bacterium | reverse complement strand
TCGTCGACCATCAGCGTCCGCCAGTGGTGGACCGAGATCGGACAGCTCTGCTCCGAGCAGAACGCGTCGAGCCGCGCGATGCCGGCCTCGAGCAGCGCCTCGCGCGCCCGTCGCACCTCCGTCTCCGTGACGTCGTCCCCGCGGATGCCGAGCGCGCGCGCGAGCGGCGCCAGCGTCGCGCCCTGTGCGAGCAGCGTGACGAGGATCACGACGAGCGTGCACGCGAGGATCTGATCGCGCCCGGGGAACGGCGTGCCGTCCGGCAGCGTCGTCGGCAGCGCGAGCGCCGCCGCGAGTGAGATCGCGCCCCGCACACCGCACCACGACACGAGCACGACGTTCGGCAGCGGCGGGTAGCCGCGCTCGTGCGCGCGCAGCCGCGACGACAGCCACAGCGGCAGGTACGCGCCGGGGAACGTCCACAGCGCCCGCAGCAGGATCACCGCGCCGGCGATTGCGAGTCCGGCCCACACGATGTGCGTGCACTGGCCGGCGAGCAGCTCGCGCTGGATGCGCGGCGTCTCGAGCCCGATGAACACGAAGCACAGGCCGTTCAGCACCCACGCGAGCAGATCCCAGGTCGCGTACAGGTCGACGCGCGCGGTCGGCGGAACGTCGTGGATGCGCCACGCGACGAGGAAGCCCGCGACGACGACCGCGAGGACGCCGGACACGTGCAGTTGCTCGGCGAGCCAGTACGCGAGGTACGGAGCGGCGAGCGACAGCACGAACAGCACCGGGGTCGCGCGCGCGATCCGATTCAGGCGCACCGCGAGCAGGCCGACCGCGACGCCGATCGCGAGTCCGCCGCCGGCGACCCACGCGAAGCGGCGCGCGACTTCGCCCGCGTCGAACGCGCCGGTCAGCACGACCGCGACGCCGATCTGTACGCCGACCAGGCCGGTCGCGTCGTTGACGAGGCTCTCGCCGCCGAGGATCGCGGTCATGCGGCGCGGGACGCGCAGCTTCTCGATCACCGACTGCACGGCGACGGTGTCGGTCGGCGAGACGACCGCGCCGAGGACGAAGCACGCGGCGAGCGGCAGCTCGGGCAAGAGCGCGTGCGCGAGCAGTCCGACGCCGAGGATCGTGGCGGCGACGAGTCCGACCGCGAGCATCAGGATCGGGCGCAGCCAGCGCTTGAAATCGACCCATGAGGTGTCGAACGCGTCGGCGTAGAGGATCGGCGGCAGGAACGCGACGAGGATCAGGTGCGGGTCGATCGGGCGATTCGGCAGGCCCGGCACGAAGGCGAGCGCGAAGCCGAACACCGCGAGCACGACGGGCTCCGGCAGGCGCAGCGCGCGCGCGAGCGGAACGCTGAGGGCGAGCGCGCCGAGCAGCGCGAGCAGGATGGGGAGGGCTGCGAGCAACGGGCGCGCAGAGTAGTGTCCGGACGGCGGCGGGGGAATCGCGCGGAACGACGTGCCGATCCGGCGGACTCTGAGTGCGGACGTCCGGTGCCAACCTCGACTCCGCCGTTTCCGCACTCAGCGCGGCAGCGCTGCGCTCGGATCCTCGAGGCCGCCGTAGGATGTGCGCGATGCTCGATGAGCTCACCCCGGCGCAGCGCGAGCTTGCAGACTGCATGTCGGAGCTCTCCGAGGCCGCCTACTGCGCAGGTTGGATGCTTGGGCTCGAGTACGCGCTGTGGGACGCGGCACACGGCGGGCTCGTCGAGTACGGGCGGCTGAGGATGTCTCCGCAGAGCACCGCGCGACTCCGAGCGCTGTCGGATGCTTGCGGTGGGTGGATCGTCTTCGACGAAACCACCGAGGAGACGTGGCTTCCGCTCCGCGAGTGGGAGGCGCGCTACGCCGAGCGCGCGGCGCACGGCGGTTAACGCCCGAGCCGTGCGCGCAGCGCGAACTCCGCGCGCGCGCGCCAGCGCGGCAGCGCGACGACGAGCGTTTCGCACGGCACCTCGACGCCGCCCCAATCGCGCTTGTGCGGCGCGTCGCCCTCCTGGAAGTCGAGCTGCCGCACGCCCTGCTCGCACAGCGCGCGCACCGCCCACGCGCGCAGCGCCGTCGCCGGCCGCCACTCCGACTCGCGCGGGTCGTAGCCCTCCTGGATCTGCGTGTACGTCGACGGCCGCGCGCCGCCGCTCGACGCCGGCGTCGCGGCGTCGCTCGCGCCCGGAGTCGCCGCGCCGTTCGACGCCGGCGTCGCGATCCCGATCTGCGCGGCGAGCGCGCGCCCGTCGCGCTCGAGCAGTGCGAGGCGCAGCCGCCCGGCGGCGAGCGCGTCGGCCGTCCAGCGCGCGTAGAACGCGCGCCGACGCGCGTCCGCGAAGCTGCCCGGCCGCCCCTCGGCGTTCCAGCGCGCCTGGTGCAGCTCGTACAGCGCGTCGAGCGCGGGGGCGAGCTCGTCCGCGCGCTCGACGAACCGCGCGCGCGCGCCGCGCTCGTCGATCGAGCGCAGTGCCTGGCGCAGTTTCGAGCGCACGCGCGAGCGCAGCTTGGCCAGCGTCTCTTCGAAGCTCGGCTCGAGCGGCGCGACGAGATAGGTGCGCGGCTCGCGCCGCAGCGGCCAGCCGCGCGCGGCGACCGCGTCGAGCAGCGCGCGCGTCGGCGCGGATCCGACCGGCGCGCACGACAGCACGAGCGCGTGCAGCCCGCGTTCGCGCGCGAGCGCAGTGAGCAGCGCGGCGACGATCTCGCGCTCGCGACCGCGCGCGCACAGCGGCTCGAGCATCTCGGAGTCGAAGTGGCCGTCGGCCGCGTGGCGCGCGCGGCGCAGCGCCCACCACGCGCGCCCCGGCTCGCGCGCCAGCGGCAGCCAGCCGACGAGCTCGCCGCGCTCGTCGCGCACCGCGAGCGCGAACACATCGTCGGCGCCGCGGAACGCCGCGGCGTGCGCGAGCGTCCACGCGGGCTCGTTGCACGGCGGCATTGCGTCCGCGCACAGGCGCTGCCAGCCGGCCGACTCGCGCGCGAGCGCCGCGAGCCCGCTGCAGCGCGCGACGGTCAATCCGTCGCCCGCCGGGCTCAACCCGCCGCCCATCGCTGCGCGCTCCTCGGCCGCGGCCGTGTCATGCGCTCTCCGCGCGCGAGCGGATCGGCGGCTCGAGGCTCTCGGCGCCGCTCAAGAGCTCGCGCTCGGCCGCACTCGGCGCGGTCGCGATGCGCGCGCCGAGTCCCGGCTCGACGCGCGTCGCCGCTTCGGCCAGCGTCGCGGGCTCGGCGCCGAACTCCGCGCGCGCGAAGCGGAAGAAGCCGCGCAGCTGTTCGAGGCAGCGCTCGACGTCCGCGCCGTCGCGCACGTACGGCGAGTTGCCGGGCACGAGCTCGGAGGAGTGCAGGAACACGTGCAGCAGCGGATTGCCGGCGCCGGCCAGCGTGCGCGCGACGCGCTGCATCAGGCCGAGGTCGAAGCGCGCGGGGTACAGCCACGCGAAGTCGACGAGCTTCAGGTAGTCGCGCGACAGCAGGCCGCGCAGGCGCATACGCCGCGGCAGGCGCACGTACAGCTGCGCGAGCGGCCGCGGCAGCGCGCGCGTCAGCGCGATCGACAGCGGGAGCTCGACGAGAGGCAGATCGCCGTGTGCGCACACGTCGCGCCGCGACGGACGGTAGGGGAACTGCGGCGCCGAGCGGAAGTCCGGCCCGCCGTCCTCGTCGTGGCGCACGAGCGGCGTGACCGAGGTGTCGACGCGGTAGCCGAACTCGGGCAGCACCGCGAGCGTCGCCGCGTCGATGCCGAAGCGGCCGGCGCGGAACGTCGTCGGTGCGGAGCCGGCGCACTCGGCGATCGCGGTGTGCAGCGTCGCGAGCTTGGCGCGGAACGCGTCGGGCCCCAGCGCGCGCAGGTAGTACGCGTGCTTGCGCTCATCGCCCGCCAGCGAAGCGACGCCGTTGTACGGCGGCGTGTTCCACGGGTGCAGGTGCGTGCCGATCTCGCCGTCGCTGCGCTTGGCGAGCGCGGAGATGATCGCGCGCGGCCGCGGCTCGGTCACCATCGGATACGTGCACAGCCACGTCGGACGCACGCCCTCCGACGCGCACAGATCGGCCAGCGCCGGCAGGCGCTCCGCGTTGTGCGTGCGGATCGGCGACTGGACGCGCCAGTTCGGCATGTCCTCCTCGACGTCGATCGAGAAACACAGCAGCGGTCGCATCAGAGGTATCCCAACGCCTTCATGTTCGCGCGGATCTCCGGCGACAAGAGCAGCGTGGGGAGGTCGCGCAACCCGTGCTCCTGCAGGAACTGCGAGTGCGCCTGCAGCGCGTGCATCAGCGCTTCGATCTTCGCGCGGAACTCGCGGTCCTGCATCAGGTCGCGCCGCTCGTGCGGATCGGTCGCGAGGTCGTACAGCTCCTGGCGACCGCCGACGCCGACGGGGCGATACGCGTCGCGCTCGGTCAGGATCAGCTTCAGCGAGCCGTCGCGGATGCCGCTGAACACGAACGAGCGGATGTCGTGCTCGTTCTCGCCGAACTCGCTCTCGAGATAGAACGGGCCGGCGGGCGGACCGGCCGGCGGACCTGCTGGCGCTGCCGTCGGCGCCGCCCCCGCGCGCACCGCGGGCGCGAACGACTTGCCGTCGCCGAGCGCGCTGACGCCGGTGCCCGCGAGGTCGAGCAGCGTCGCCGGCAGGTCGCGCGTCGCGATCGGCGCGTCGAGCACGCGGCCCGCCGCGACGCCAGGCCCGCGCAGGATCAGCGGCACGTGCACGACCTCCTGGTACAGGTTGAAACCGTGGCCGAGCGCGCCGTGCTCGAAGAACTCCTCGCCGTGGTCGCTGGTCAGCGCGACCAGCGTGTTCTGGTCGAGCCCGAGCGCCCGCAGGTGCGCGAACAGCCGCGCGAGCCCGTCGTCCGTGTAGCGCACTTCCGCGTCGTACAGATCGCGGCCGACGAGTCGCTTGCGCTCGTTGAACGCGACGAAGCCGTGGTCCTGGCGGAACTGCGCCTCGTACTCGGCGGGCGGCGCGTACGGCTCGTGCGGATCGATGTAGTGCAGGTACAGGAAGAAGCGGCGCTCGCGATTCGCGGTCAGCCACGGCAGCACGCGCGCGTTCACCGCGTCGATGTCGTTCGCGTACTTCCAGTTGAACTGGTAGCGCGTCAGCTCGTACGCGAAGCGGCCGACCCACGCGTCGCGCAGCGCCGACAGCGTCAGCGTGTCCTCGGCGACCGCGTCGTACCAGCGGTCGAAGCCGCGGTCGAACTTGAAGATCGCCTTGATGTTCGGATTCGTCACGAAGCCGGCGGTCGTGTAGCCGGCGCGCTGGAACATCTCGGCCAGCGTCGCGCCGTCCTTCGGCGTGTGCAGCTCGCTGCCGTGATACAGCGCGCCGTGGCGCGACGGGTACAGGCCGGTGAGCAGCGTGCCGGTCGCGGGCTTCGTCCACGCGGCCGCCGAGATCGCGTCGGCGCAGCGCGTGCCCGCTGCGGCGAGCGCGTCGACGAACGGCGAGGTCGGGCGCGCATAGCCCTGGCACGAGAGCGCGTCGGCGCGCAGCGTGTCGACCGTGATGTACAGCACGTTCGGCGCGCTCGCGCTCACGCCCGCCAGCGTCGGCTCGCGCGCCGGCAGCGTCTCCGACGCGAGCTCGGCCGCGCTGGGCGCGTGACCGGCGTTCGAGCCGAGGTCGAAGCGCGCGGCGGTGAACGCGCCGCACAGCGCGAACAGCGCGAGCACGGCGACGTGCAGCGCGCGCGGCACGCGCGGCGCGCGGCACCACCACTCGGAGAGCGGCGGCAGACCGGCGCCGAGCCGGCCCATGCCGAAGCGCGCCAGCGCGAGCGCGGCCGGCGCGC
>SCVU01000549.1 GCA_004296785.1 Planctomycetota bacterium | reverse complement strand
CCTTGATCTTGCCGGCCATCAGCAGCGTGCCGAGCATCGACTCGCGCGACTCGCGCGGGTAGCCGATGATCCAGGTCGCGTGCGTCAGCATCCCGCGCTCGGTCGCGCGGCCGAAGCACAGGTCAAGGCTCTTGTTGACGTCGATGTTCTTCTTGATCCGCACCTGCTGCTCCTGCGTGCCGGCTTCGGCGCCGGTGATCAGCAGGTAGCAACGCGAATCCTTCAGCAGGTCGCACGACGATTCCTTGTAGCGGGCGACCGTCTCGATCTCGTAGGTCGCCGACCAGAAGAACGGCGTCTTCGCCGCGATCAGCGCTTCGCACCACTCGTTCGAGCGCTTCTCCGCGACGCCGAAGTTCGCGTCCTGGTAGCGCAGCGTGTCGAACTTGAAGCGGTCGTGCAGCTCGAGCACGCGCTCGGCCAGCACCTTGCCCGGGATCGCCTTCCAGCGCCGGCCGGTGACGATCGGCGAGCAGCAGAACGTGCACGGCTCGGGGCAGCCGTAGCTCGAGTAGTACGTGATCGCGCGGCGCGGCTTGTTCTCCAGGCCCGGCGGCGTCGGGTGCGTCTGGCGCACCTTGTTCGGCGACTTCGTGTTCTGCAGCTTGACGTACAGTTCGTAGTCGAGCAGTTCCCACGGCACGCGCGGGATCTCGTCGAAGCCGACCACCGGGCGGTGCGCGGTCTTGTGCAGCTTGCCGTCGCGCCACAGCGCGAGACCGGGGACGTCGTCGAGCGGCGTGCCGCTGTCGAGCGCCTGCACGCATTCCCAGAACGTCATCTCGCCCTGGCCGAGGCCGACTGCGTCGGCGACGTCGTTCTGCAGGAACAGCTCGGGGTAGACCGACGGGAACCAGCCGCCCCACAGGATCGGCAGCTTCGGGAACTTCGCGCGGACCGCGCGAGCGACGGTCGCACCGTGATAGACCTGATACCCGAGGATGCAGGAGGTCGCGAAGACCAGCGCGCCTTCACACGCTTCCAGGACGCGCTTCTCGTAGTCCTCGTGGACCATCGCATCGATCATCACGACCTCGTACCCGTTCGCCGCCGGGTAGGTCGCGATCTGGAGCAGCTCCAGCGGAACGAGGTCCGCCGAGGTGCGGATGCCGAGACCCGGATTGTCGCGGTGCGGAAGGAAGAGGACGATGCGCTTGCGAGTCATGGGGTTGGTGCCGGGTGATCAGGTGGCAGTCGCGCGCAGACGACGCTGCGATCGATCGCGCCGAAAGCTCACGCTCTCGGCAGATATTACCAGACCGCTACCCGCGTGCTAGTTCGGGATCCTTCAGGCGCAAAAAAATTCTCGGAAAACGGCCGCTCTGGCGAATCGAGGCGGACGGGCTGATCGGCGCCCGCGGGTCCGAAACCCAAGGCGCGAGCGCGGGAAGTTCCGCCGAGTCAGGAGCGCGACCGCGCGAGCGGAAGGCCGGACACGCCGCGGATCCCGCTCCCGGACGCGGCGCGCCGCCGATGCGAAGCTTCCGTAAGTCGGCGGGCTTCGCGATTTCGGCGGCTCGTCGGCGCGCGCGCACCGGTCTATCGAAGCCGACCGGCTCGGCGCGCCTGTCCCGCGCAGGCCACCCAGTCCCTCCGATTCTCGAGGTGCATTCCATGCGTACTGCGTTCCTGCTCCTGTTCGCCTGTGTCGCTGCATCGCTGACCTTCGCGCTGCGTGGCGGCGACGAAACCAAATACACCGAGATCTCCCACGCCGACTTCGCCAAGTCCGTCGAGGCGAAGAGCGCCACGGTTCTGGACGTGAATGCGATCGACACCTTCGACGCCGGCCACGTCCCCGGCGCGCTGCACTTCGCGACGATCGAGAAAGACCTCGCCGCGAAGATGCCGAAGGACAAGGGCGCGCTGATCGTCGCCTACTGCGGCGGTCCGACCTGCAATGCGTGGAAGCGCGGCGCCGAGGCGTTGACCAAGCTCGGCTACACGAACGTCCAGCACTACAAGGGCGGCATCAGCGGCTGGAAGGCCGAGGGCGGTCGCGTCGAGTCGACGCCGCCGAAGGCCGGCAACGGCGAGAAGGTCGAGAAGACCGAGAAGCCGCGGACGCCCGCGTTCGCGGAGATCGCCTTCGCCGAGCTGCAGCCCGCGGTCGAAGCCGGCAAGCTGACCGTGATCGACGTGAACGGGCTCGACTCGTACACGGCGGGTCACATCCCGGGCGCGCTGCACTTCGCCTCGATCGAGAAGGACTTCGCGGCCAAGCTGCCGAAGGACAAGAGCGCGCCGATCGTCGCCTACTGCGGCGGCCCGACCTGCAACGCGTGGAAGCGCGCGGCGGACGCGGCGGCGAAGCTCGGCTACACCAACGTCAAGCACTACAAGGGCGGCATCAGCGGCTGGAAGACCGAGGGCGGCCGCATCGAAGTCGTCAAGCCGTAGAGCTCGGGAACCGACGCCGTGGCGCTGGCGCGCCGCGCGTCGACGCGGGCGGCTGCGCACGAGCGCAGCCGCCCGCGCTCGCTTAGGATCGTCGCCCGATCATGGCGTCGCACCGAACGAAGACGAAGGCGAAGCGCGAGGAACTCCGGACCCTGCTGATCGGCACCGCCAAGGGTGGCTTCGCGCTCGAAGCCCCGCGCGCGCGCCGCGCGTGGACGCTGCGCGGACCGTTCCAGTTCGGCGCGCGCACGCACGACTTCCGCGCCGATCCGCGCGAGAGCGGCTTCGGCACGTGGCTGATGTGCTCGGCCGGCGGCCACCTCGGGCCGACGATCTACCGCTCGCGGGACGCCGGTCGCAGCTGGAAGGAAGCGAA
>SCVU01000548.1 GCA_004296785.1 Planctomycetota bacterium | reverse complement strand
GCGCTCGAAGCACTCGCGTGCCGTCCTCGTTCAAGAGCGCGGACGCGAACTTCGGCTCGCCCGATTGCGCGCGCCGCAGGATGTCGAGCAGCTGCGCGCGAGCCTCGTCTTGGCTGATGCCTGCGGGTGCGTGTTGCTCGGGTGCCGCACGCTCGGGTTCGCTTCCCGCACTAGCAGGTGCGCTGCCCCAGGGAGCGATGGCGAGGCACATTGCGGTCAGCGCGTGGCCGCTGCGTGAGATGAGTTGCATGGATCGGTCTCCTACGGGCGATTCGGGATCGGCACACAGATGTCGGCAAAGAACGCGACGCCGCCGGCGCGGATGGCGGCGATCTCCACGTTGGGCAAGCGACGCGCGATCGTCGGATCCTCGTGGTTCGGGCCGGCGGGATAGAGCCCGCCGGCGCACGGAAGCTCGGCCAGTGGGCCGGGGTGGAGTCCGTTCTGCGTGAGGTAGTGCCACAACTCGTGGCTGACGACCGTGCTGTAGTCGACGTCGGACCCCTCGCCGGCGGCGTTCGCCAGGAACATCGAGTAACGCAACGCGGGGTTGGGACCGACGAGAGGATTGGCGGGCGGCAACGAGAACCCGATCGTGCCGGGTTGGAAGACCGCGGCATCGCGCACGACGAAGTAGTCGAGTGTCGTCTGAGCTGGTCCCTGCACGGGCTTCAGATTGCCCGCTTGGATCGCCATCTCGACGATGTCGAACACGCCGTCCGCGTGATTCTGGGCAACGACGACGACCGGGAACCCGGTGCCGTTCAGGTTGATGCTCGTGAGGCTCGTCGTCGCTGAACCCACTCCCGCGAGGATCAGGTAGCCGGTGACCGTGCCGATGTTCAACGGCGCCACCGACGACTGGATGCCGGCTTGATCGAGCGCCAACGCAATTGCGTCCGCTCCCGACAGACTGTTGTCCGCCGGAGTGAACGTCACCGGGATGCCAGACAGGACGCCGTTGACCGTCACGTTGACGCTGATCGGGCCGGGCGGATAACCACCGCCGGGCGGCGGCACTTCGAACACGTACGCGGCGTTCAGGTACGGTCCCCCGACGATGGCGTTCGCCGCCGGGCGCGCGCGCAGCGCTGCTTGCGCGTAGTCCTCGAGCACACGCTTGGCGTGGAAGGCCATGACCGAGTTCCACGTCGGCTGCACGGGAGCTCGGATCGCGTCCGCAGTCGCGATGAAGAGCGCGGTCATCTCCTTGATCGTCTGCGGCGATGCCGCCGGCAAACCGGCTTCGTTCCATGGCCGCTCGACCGGTAGCTCGATGCTGCCGACGGCGATGCCGTTCGCGTTCAGCGTCGCGGTCACCCAGTCTCCCGGGATCGCCAAGATCGACTGGGCCCCGCAGACGCTGTCGTCCGACACGCCCCCCGGCACGGCGCCGACGAGCGGAACCTTGTTCGAGACGAGGCGCATGTGCAGATCAGAGCGCAAGACGCCGCCACCCGGTGGCAAGGTCGCGAAGACGTTGTTGTAAGCGGCGCCGCCCTCATAATCGGCGGCCGGCCAAGCGTGCGTCGTCTGGATGCGCACCGTGAACGGCCAAGCCGCGGGCGCGCCGCCACGCGCAATCTCGGTGCGGTAGGTGCGCGGATCGACGGGCGCGGGGACAGGGCCCGCGAAATTGGGGGCTCCGAGGCCTCCGGCCCCGTTCATGTTGGTGTTCGTGACAACCTGGCTGATGCGCAGGCCCTCGTTCTGCGTCGTCACCGGCGCGAGCTTCGGCAGCTTGGCGTTCCCGGAGTCGATGAAGTCGAGCTCGTACACGTAGAGCGTGATGTTCAACGTCACCGGCGGATCGTCGGCGCAGAAGCCCGTGCAGTCGTCGATCACGACTTGCAGGTCGACCTTGCCGGCAGTCGCGCCCGCCTGGATGAGCGCCGTGCGCCCACCGCGAAGGATCGTCGCCGGCCCGTTCAGGACGGTCCACGTGTACGTCAGTCCGTCGCCGAACGGCTCATTCGCGAACGTGGACGGGCACTTGGGCGGCACGCCGCACTCGTAAACGACGCGATCCATGTCCCCCGCCTTCAGGACGATCGTGCGAATGTCGTTGACGAGCATCCCGCTCGGCTGCCACGAGACACCGGCCGAGATCCCGGCGTCAGGCAGCGTCGTCCCGCCGATGTACTTGCAGCAGGTATCGGGCGGCTCGGGGCAGCCGAG
>SCVU01000547.1 GCA_004296785.1 Planctomycetota bacterium | reverse complement strand
ACGGATCCGCGGCGGGCAGCGTGAAGAGGCTCGTTCCGAAGCCCTGCTTCGCGACAAGCAACGAGAGCGGAATGTCGGGCCGCGCGTCGCTGACTTCGAAGCGACCCTCCGCGTCCGTCGTCGACTCGAGCCACTCGATCTGCTGCGCACTGAGTCCGGGTCTCCGACTTTCCGACTTGTTCCCGATCACCGCCACCATCGCCGTGCCGACGGGCATTCCCACTTCGTCGACGACGCGCCCAGCGACGACGATCGCGCGCTCGAGCGCGAAGTCGACTCGGTCGAGCGGCGGTTCGTTGCGATCCCGCCAGTCGTCCGAACGCCAGTTCATCGACAGGTTCCCGTAACCCGGCGCACGCGCGGTCAGTTCGGAACCCCAGCTCGGAGTGAGGTGGGCCAGCTCGTACGAACCGTTCGCGTCGGTGCGCACCTCCGCGCGCCACTTGAAACCGCTGCTGACGCTCGCGTCGGCGATCGGCGCGCCGGTTCGCGCGTCGATGACGCGTCCACGCACCGTGTGACCGGCTTCGAGCTCGAGCACGACGCTCACCGTCTCCCCTTCCGTCGCGCGCACGGTATCCAATGTGCGCGCGAACCCGTCGGCCTCGATGCTGACGGTCAACCCCAGCGCCGGAATCACGCCGGAGTCGAACGCGCCGCTCGCATCGGTGACTGGCGCCGAGACGACCACGACCGGCTTCGTCGACATCGATTCCATGCGCAACTCCCGAATCTCGAGGCGCGCGCCGACGACCGGAGTGCGATCGACCTTGCGGACGACGCGACCGACGAGCCGCGCGCCGCGCGACAATCGAATCTCGACGCGCTCGCCGGCATGACACGAACCCTTGTAGGCAGTCGCGTGACCAACGTGCTCGACTCGAAGATCCACCGGCACGCCGCGCGGCGGTCGCATCACGAAGCGACCTTGCGCGTCCGTCGACACCGATAGCAGCTCGACGCGATCTCCCATGCTCCTCAGCCAGCTGTAGCCCGACCGTTCGTCGCGCAGTGCGCTGACGCGCGCGTCGGCCACCGGCTGCGCGGTCTCGTCGAGAACGACGCCGAACAAGTCGAGCTCACGATCCGGCTCCACGTCGGCGGCGGCCGGAGTCGCGCTGCCAACGAGCTCGGCGCGCTGCGGCATCGGGAGTTCATCCGGCGCAGCAGAAGCGGCGCTCAGCGCTGCGGATGCGTTGGAGGTCGACGTCGTCGCGGCCGGAGCCGGTCCGTCGGGTGCGAAGCGCAGCCACGCACCGACGCCGAGCAGAACTGCGACGACCGCCCACGCCAGCTTCGCTTTCGTGCTCATCCACCCCACCACCGTCGCCGTCGACGCAAGCCCGGCCGGGCCGGGAGACCGAGGGACTTCGTGCAACCACGCGACGCACAGCGCGCTCCAGTGCGCGTGTCCACCGCGATGGCGTTCGTCGAGCCGCGCCCGCAGTTGTGCGAGTCCGCGCGACACGCGCTGACGAGCGGCCTCCTCGCTGATCCCGAGCGCAGCCGCGACGTCGCGCGACGACGCGCCGTCGAAGTAGCGCATCACGATCGCCGTACGCGTCGGCTCGGGCAGCGCGAGCAGCGCGTCAGCGAGCTCGCGTTGCAGCTCGAGCCGCTCGCGCGTCTCGCGCTCGGAGTCGTCGAGCTCGCGCCGCGCCGCGCTGTGTTCACGCGCGTCGCGGGCGGCGCCGGCGTCCGCGCGCTTCCACGCGAGATGCCGCGCGACCTTCGCGAGCCATTGGCGCAGCGCGCTCGGATCGGAGGCCGCGCGCGGCGGATTGCGCAGCCCCGCGAGCAGCGCGTCTTGCGCGATGTCATCGGCCGCGGCCGCGTCGCTCGTCAGCGCGCGCGCGAGCCGTCGCAGCCACTGCGACTGCGCGACGAGGAGCTCGGGATCGAGCGAATGCTCCGGAGCGGCCATGCGGGATCACTAGATCCGGCGCGCGGCGATTCGTGACGAGAAAAACACTTGGGGCCGGCGCGGCTTCGCGCACCGCGCCGGTCAGGGCACGAGCACGATCTTGCCCGACACCTGGCGGCTCTCGAGCAGCTCGTGCGCGGCGCGCGCCTCGCTCATCGGCATCACGCGATCGACCACCGGCTTGTAGATCCCCTTCGCCACGCCGTCGAAGATCGCCGGGAACGCGCTGCGCGGCCCCATCGTCGAGCCGAGGATCGACTGCTGCTTGATGAACAGGAACGGCAGGATCAGCGACACCTTCGGCCCCGTCGTCCCGCCGCACGTGACGAGCCGACCGGCGTGCGCGAGGCTCTTGATCGAACCGTCCCACGTCGCCGGCCCGACGTGCTCGAACACCACGTCGCAGCCGCGCTTGTTCGTCAAGCGCTTCACTTCATCGGGCCACGCGGCGTTCGAATGATCGACGACTTCATCGGCGCCGAGCGCGCGGCACAGCGCGCGCTTCGGCTCGCTTCCCGCCGTCGCGATCACGCGCGCGCCGTGCGCCTTCGC
>SCVU01000546.1 GCA_004296785.1 Planctomycetota bacterium | reverse complement strand
GGCCCAGAAGGGCGAGATCGACTTCAAGATCGACCTGATCGGCAACTTCGAGGACTTCCTCGACAAGCTGCGCGACAAGGCGAAGGACCTCTCGACCGAGGGCGACTTCAAGAGCTACTCGGTCAAGATGTCCGAGGAAGGCGCCGCCGGCATCTCGATCACGGGTGCGCCCGCGGTCGGCGGCCACACGATCAAGGTCAATGCGCTCGCGACGGCCGACCGCTGGTCGCTCGCCGGCGCGGCGACGATCACGGATCCCGACGTCGACCTGCTCGCGGCCGACGGCACGCTCTCGTTCACCTACGGCACGACGACGCACTCGGTCGCGATCTCGGCGGCGAACTCGACGCTCGACGAGATCGCGGCGGCGATCAACACCACGGCGGGCGAGGACGTGACGGCGAGCGTCGTCAACGTCGGCACCGCCGGCACCCCGGCGTACAAGCTCGTCGTCACCGGCAACGACACGGGCGTCGACAACGGAATCGTGTTCACCGGCGTGCCGACGGAGCTCGGCACCGCGACCGAGCTCACCAATGCCGCCAACGCCTCGATCACGATCGACGGACTGACCGTCGAGCGCGCGACGAACGAGTTCTCCGACGTCGTCGAGGGCCTGACGATCGACGCGCAGTCGGCCGATCCGGCCAAGACGATCAGTTTCGCGGTCGAGATCGACGCGAAGGGCATCAAGGACAAGCTCAAGGGCTTCGTCGATGCCTGGAACAACGTGATGGAGTTCGTCAACGACCAGAACACGTACGATCCGGAAGCCGACACGCCGGCGCTGTTCGGCGAGACGCTGCTCCTGTCGGTGCGCAGCGAGATCCGCAGCGCGATGTTCTCGCTGACGCCCGCCGAGCAGGCGAAGATCGTCAACGACCCGACGGGCTTCGACACGCTGAGCCTGATCGGCATCAAGAGCAACGTCGACGGCACGCTCACGATCGACGACAAGAAGCTCGACGAGAAGCTGGCCGAGGATCCCGAGCTCTTCGCGGACCTGTTCGTCGATACCGACGGGTTCGACAACGGCGGCGTGACCGACGAGAACGCCGCGGCGTTCTACACGGACACGACGGCCGACAAGGGCCTGATGGAGAAGCTGTGGCGCGCGATCGACAAGCTGAAGGACTCGAAGACGAGTGCCGACGGCGTCGTGCCGGGCCTGTTCAAGGCGCGCAAGGACACGCTCAACGACGAGAAGGGCCGGCTCGACGATCAGATCGAGCGACTCACCGACCAGGCCGAGCAGCTCGAGGAGCAGCTCGTGCTGAAGTTCTCGAAGCTCGAGGAGCTGATGGGCGGACTGACCGCTCAGCAGGCGCAGCTCTCCGCGATGATGGGTTTCTGATCCACTCGCACGTCCCCACGGATCGATTCACGACCACCCCATGCACTCCGAATCCGCCGTCGACGCGTACAAGGCCGCCGCCATCGAGAACGCGCCTCCGCTGAAGATCCTGCGGATGCTGTACCAGGGCGCGATCCGCTTCCTCGACCAGGCCGCGGCGATCGATCCGCAGCGCGCCGCCGCGGACTTCAACGCGAAGGTCGGCCGCGCCGACGACATCGTGACGGAGCTGCGCTGCAGCCTGAACCACGAGCCGGCGCCGGAGCTCACGCGCCAGCTCGACGCGCTGTACGAGTTCGCGCAGGAGCGGCTCGCGGCCGCGGTCGCGACGCGCAACGCCGAGCCGCTCGCCGATGCGCGCGCGGTGCTCGTGAAGCTGCTCGACGGCTGGTCCGCGATCGACCTGCGGGGCGCGGCGTGAGCGACGGGCGAGAGGAGCTCGCGCGTCGGCTGCGCGAAGCGCGCGCCGAGCTCGCGCGCGTCGTCGCGCTGCTCGAGCGCGGCGCCGCGCCGCAGGAGGCGGGCGCGAACCGCGTCGATGCAGCGCTCGCGGCCGTCGCCGCGCTGAGCGCGGGTCACGGCGGAGCGCCGCTCGATGCGAGCGCGCGCCACGAGTGCGCGGCGCTGCTCGATCTCGTCGGCGTCGCGCGCCAGCTGGCGGGCGCGCAGATCGAGCGCGCGCGCGCCGAGCTCGGCGAAGTGCGGGCGGTGCGCACGCGACTCGGTCGCCAGCGCGAGCGCCTCGAGCGCTTGACCGCGCGCAACTGCGACGTCTCCGCGTAGTCGCGCGGCGAGCGTGGCGGAATCCGCCACCTGTCGAGAAACTCCACAGCTCGGTGGAGCGACGAGCGGCGCGGCGGCGTCGCAACGGGCGATTCGGCGCTGGCACACCCATTGCCTTGGCGGCGCGACCGCACCCGCCATGGCTCCCACTTCGTTCGCACTTCTGATCGGCGTCGCGACGCGCACCGATTCGCTCCCGGCCGGCCCCGATCTCACGCGCTACCTGTTCGTGTGCGGCGGGCTGATCGCGATGATCCTGCTGCTCGCTTGGGGCTTCCGCCGGCTGATCGGCAGCGCCTCGCGCCGCGGCCTCGATCGCCGCGGCATGCGGATCGTCGACATGCTGCCGCTCGGCGGCAAGCAACGGCTCGCCGTCGTGCGTTGCTACGACCGCACGTTCGTGCTCGGTCTCGGCGACAAGGAGATCCACGTCGTCGGCGAGCTCGATCGCGAGACCGCGCCGCAGGGTGCGCAGGCGCTCGGCGGCCGCACGGACTTCTCGGACGTGCTGTCGAAGCTGATGGGGCGCTCGCGGCCTGCGGCGGCGCCGGCGGCCGACGGAGGTGCGCAGTGACCGCCGTCGGCATCGCGCGCGCGCTGCGCAGCGCAGTTCTCGTGTTCG
>SCVU01000545.1 GCA_004296785.1 Planctomycetota bacterium | reverse complement strand
GCGGAGCTGGCCGGCGAGGAGTTCCGCAAGGGCCTGCTCAAGCTGCGCCGCACCGCGCAGGAGCGGATGAACCTCGAGAACCCCGAGACGGTCTCGCCGCGCAACCTGATCAACTCGAAGACGTTCTCGAGCGCGGTCGAGTACTTCTTCGGCCGCGGCGAGCTGTCGCAGGTCGTCGACCAGACGAACCCGCTGTCGCAGCTCACGCACGAGCGGCGCCTGTCGGCCCTCGGACCGGGAGGCTTGAACCGCAAGCGCGCCGGCTTCGACGTGCGCGACGTGCACTTGTCGCACTACGGACGGCTGTGCCCGATCGAGACGCCGGAAGGCTCGAACATCGGTCTCATCAGTTCGCTCGCGATCTACTCGAGCCTCGACAAGTACGGCTTCCTCGTCGCGCCGTACCGGCGCGTGCGCAAGGGCCAGCTGACCGACGAGGTGCTGTACCTGCGCGCCGACGAGGAGATGGGCAAGGTGATGGCGCCGGCCGACTCCGCGCTCGACGACAAGGGCCGCCTGGTCGGGCCGCGCGTGCTCGCGCGTCGCGACGGCGACAACATCGAGGTGAACCCCGAGGACATCGACTACCTCGACGTGTCGCCGAAGCAGATCGTCGGCATCTCGGCCTCGCTCGTGCCGTTCCTCGAGCACGACGACGCCAACCGCGCGCTGATGGGCTCGAACATGCAGCGCCAGGCGGTGCCGCTCCTCATCACCGAACCGCCGATCGTCGGCACCGGGATGGAGCGCGTCGTCGCCGACAACACGAACCTCGTGCTGCGCGCGGCCAAGCCGGGCACGATCACGTACGTCGACAGCCGGATGATCAAGGTCGACGACGAGGAGTACCCGCTGGCGAAGATGCGCGGGCTCAACGAGCGCACCTGCCAGACGCACCACCCGGTGGTCGTCGAAGGGCAGAAGGTCGAGAAGGGCCAGCTGCTCGCCGACGGCGCCGCGTCGAAGGACGGCGAGCTGGCGCTCGGCAAGAACGTGCTCGTCGCGTTCATGCCGTGGGACGGCTTCAACTACGAGGACGCGATCCTCGTGTCCGAGCGCCTCGTGCGCGAGGACGCGTTCACCTCGATCCACATCCAGGAGTACGAGGTCGAGATCCGCGAGACGAAGCTCGGCAAGGAAGAGTTCACGCGCGACATCCCGAACGTCGGCGAGAAGGCGTTGGCCAATCTCGACGAGGGCGGCATCGTGCGCATCGGCACCCGCGTGGAGGCCGGCGACATCCTCGTCGGCAAGGTCGCGCCGAAGTCGAAGAGCGAGCTCACGCCGGAAGAGAAGCTGCTGCACGCGATCTTCGGTCGCGCCGGCGTCGACGTGAAGAACGCGTCGCTGACGATGCCGCCGGGCACGCGCGGCGTCGTGATCGACGCGCAGAAGTTCTCGCGCCGCGTCAACCTCTCGGAGTCGGAGCGCAAGGCCGCGCTGAACCAGATCAAGGAGGCCGAGAAGGACTTCTTGAAGGCGTTCCGCGACATCACGTCCTCGATGCTGAAGGACGTGCAGAAGGCGCTCGGCCAGGACGTCCAGGACGACCTGACCGGCAAGAAGGTCGAGTTCGACGACACGGCGACCTTCGACGAGCTGCGGCGCGTCAAGCTCTTGTGCGTCGCGGCCGCCGAGGACGCGCAGAACAAGGACAAGCGCGAGAAGGCGCTCGCTGCGGTCAACGAGTGCCAGGTGCGCATCGAGGCCAAGGAGGCCGACAAGAACAAGATCGTCAATCGCCTCTCGCGCGGCGACGAGCTGCCGACGGGCGTGCTCGAGATGGTCAAGGTGTACGTCGCCACGAAGTACAACCTGCAGGTCGGCGACAAGATGGCCGGACGCCACGGCAACAAGGGCGTCGTGTCGAAGGTGCTGCCGGTCGAGGACATGCCGTACCTCGAGGACGGCACGGGGGTCGACATCGTGCTCAACCCGCTCGGCGTGCCGAGCCGGATGAACGTCGGTCAGATCCTCGAGACGCACCTCGGTCTGGCGGGCAAGGTGCTCGGCTGCCGCTTCATGACGCCGGCCTTCGACGGCGCGACGGAAGAGCAGATCGAGCACGCGCTGGTCGAGGCGAAGCTGCCCCCGACGGGCAAGTTCAAGCTGCACGACGGACGCACCGGTCAGCCGTTCGAGCAGGCGGTGACCGTCGGCGTCATGTACATGCTGAAGCTGCACCACCTCGTCGACGAGAAGGTGCACGCGCGCGCGACCGGGCCGTACAGCCTGATCACGCAACAACCGCTGGGCGGCAAGGCGCGCTTCGGCGGCCAGCGCTTCGGCGAGATGGAAGTGTGGGCGCTCGAGGCGTACGGCGCCGCGGCGATCCTGCAGGAGCTGCTCACCGTCAAGTCCGACGACGTCGACGGGCGCACGAAGATCTACGAGTCGATGGTCAAGGGCACCAACATCCTCGAGCCCGGCACGCCGGTGTCGTTCGAGGTGCTGACCAACGAGATCAAGGGCCTCGGCCTGAACATCGAGCTGCAGAAGAAGGCGACCCTCTAAGGAGCACGCGATGGAAGCGATCTACAACCGCATCAACGACTACGGCTCCGTCAAGATCAGCCTCGCGTCGCCGGAGGACATCCGCTCCTGGTCGTACGGCGAGGTCAAGAAGCCCGAGACGATCAACTACCGCACGTACCGCCCCGAGCGCGACGGCCTGTTCTGCGAGCGCATCTTCGGTCCCGAGAAGGACTGGGAGTGCTTCTGCGGCAAGTACAAGGGCATCAAGCACAAGGGCATCGTCTGCGACAAGTGCGGCGTGATGATCACGCACAGCCGCGTGCGTCGGAAGCGGATGGGGCACATCAACCTCGCCGCGCCGGTCGCGCACATCTGGTTCTTCAAGGCGATGCCGAGCCGCCTCGGCACGCTGCTCGGGATGAAGACCTCGAGCCTGGAGCGCGTCATCTACTTCCAGGACTACATCGTCATCGATCCGGGCGACACGCCGCTCGAGGAGCGCCAGCTCCTGACCGAGGACGAGTTCCGCCAGATGCGCGCGAAGTACGGCTCGGAGTTCGAGGCCGACATGGGCGCCGAGGCGGTCAAGAAGATCCTGAAGCGCCTCGAGCTGACGAAGCTCTCGACGGAGCTGCGCGAGGAGCTGCTCGCGACGCGCTCGCAACAGCGCCAGAAGGACCTGATCAAGCGCCTCAAGAACGTCGAGATGCTGCGCGACTCGACGAACCAGTCCGAGTGGATGATCCTCGAGGTCATCCCGGTCATCCCGCCGGACCTGCGTCCGCTGGTGCTGCTCGACTCGGGCAACTTCGCGACGAGCGATCTCAACGATCTCTACCGCCGCCTGATCAACCGCAACAACCGCCTCAAGAAGCTGCTCGACCTCAATGCGCCCGAGGTCATCATCCGCAACGAGAAGCGGATGCTGCAGCAGGCGGTCGACGCGTTGTTCGACAACGGCCGCTGCCGCCGCCCGGTGCTCGGCTCGTCGAACCGCCCGCTCAAGTCGCTCACCGACATGATCAAGGGCAAGCAGGGCCGCTTCCGCGAGAACCTGCTCGGCAAGCGCGTCGACTACTCGGCGCGCTCGGTCATCGTCGTCGGACCTGAACTGCGACTGCACCAGTGCGGCCTGCCCAAGAAGGTCGCGCTCGAGCTGTTCCAGCCGTTCATCATCCGCCGCCTCAAGGAGCTCGGCCTGGCCGACACGATCAAGTCGGCCAAGCGCATGCTCGAGCGGCGCGACGAGCAGGTCTGGGACATCCTCGACGAGGTGATCCGCGACCACCCGGTGCTGCTGAACCGCGCACCGACGCTGCACCGCATGGGCATCCAGGCCTTCGAGCCGGTGCTCATCGAGGGCAACGCGATCCGCCTGCACCCGCTCGTCTGCGGCGGCTTCAACGCCGACTTCGACGGCGACCAGATGGCGGTGCACCTGCCGCTCAGCTACGAGGCGCAGATCGAAGCGTCGACGCTGATGCTGTCGATCAACAACGTGTTCTCGCCGGCGAACGGGCAACCGATCATCACGCCGTCGCAGGACATGGTGCTCGGCATCTTCTACCTCTCGAAGGAGGCGATGGGGTTCGCCAAGACGAAGCCGCGGCTGTTCGCGTCGCTGAACGAGCTGTTCCTCGCCTACGGCCACGGGCAGCTCAAGACGCACCAGCCGGTGATGGTCCGCATGGACGCGGGCCGGCTCGTCAAGTCGACGCGCGCGGAACCGCCGCGCGAGGTCGGCGAGGACGGCAAGATCGACTCGAGCCCGCGCGCCGAGCCCGGCGCGAAGGGCGCGAAGAGCGAGGGTCGCCGCGCCTTCCCGATCACGACGGTCGGGCGCTGCATCTTCAACGACATCCTTCCCCCGGGGATGCCGTTCTACAACTACGAGCTCGACAAGAAGGGGATCGCCGCGCTGATCAGCGACTGCCACCGCCTGCTCGGGCGCGACGCGACGCTGAAGCTGCTCGACGACCTGAAGGACCTCGGGTTCAAGGCCGCGACGCGCGCGGGCCTGTCGTTCGCGAAGGACGACATGCGCGTGCCGGAGTCGAAGGCGAAGATCCTCCAGGAGACGCAGAAGCAGATCGAGTCGGTCGAGAAGGCGTACCTGAAGGGCGTCATCACCGAGGGCGAGCGCTACCTGAAGATCATCGACATGTGGACGCACGCTCGCG
>SCVU01000544.1 GCA_004296785.1 Planctomycetota bacterium | reverse complement strand
GAGGTAGTCGTGGTCGCCGGTCGCGAACACGCCGCCCTTCTTCACCTTCATCCAGCTCGCGAGCTTCGCGAGCTCCGCGTTGCTCGCGGGGATCGAGGCGGGCAGATCGATGCGCGCGTCGTCGAGGCCGAAGTTGTCGGGCTTGAACCCGAAGCACCAGATCTGCTCGTACTTGTCGATGACGGAGCTGCCGTCGTCGGTCATGTCGAAGCGGAAGCCTGTGTAGCGCGGCTGGAACTCGCCGGGGTTCTGCACGACCGCCGGCGCGGCGCTCGTGCGCAGCGCGATGTCGACGCGGAAGCGCATGCAGCCGACCTTCGTCGCCCGCAGCATCTCGATCACCGAGCCGATGCCGAAGCCGACGCCCGGCTGCGTCGCTATCTCGGTGTCGACGACGATCAGGATGTCGACGTACGTGTGGAACTTGAACGGATGGAGCGCATCGAGCAGCGTCGCCTCGTAGTGCGGGGCGAGCTTGAACTGCGCGAGCGCGTCGTTGGGCAGCGTCATGGGAGTGGTTCCGATTCGGAAAGGCGTTGAGTGGCGCGGGCATCAACGGCCCGATCCGCGGCGCATGGACACGCCGCGCTCCTCCCGCGGCGCGGTTCCCACATTCGCCTCCGACGCGCGCAACCGCCGCGCGTCTCGCGTCGCGCCGCGGCCAATGTCGCCGCGCTGCTCCGTTGCAACGCGTGGCGAGGAGAACACGATGCAAGCGATCGCACTGGTCATGATCTCTGGGACGTTCGTCGTCGGTGTGCTGCTCGTCGGGCTGGGAGTCCTCGCACAGCTGCGCCGCTCGGGCGGAGCGAGCGGCGGCGGCACGTTCAAAGCGCTCGGCATCGAAGTCACCGGCAGCAACGGCGCGGCGCTGCTGCTGCTCGTCGGCGCGAGCTTCGTCGCGGCCGGCTTCGGCTGGGCGTCGACGCGGTCGGAGGCGGAGCGCGCGAAGGAAGACGCCGACTTCGCCGTCGCGAGCGCGAACGAGGCGAAAGAGGAGCTGCGCAAGGCCGACGCGGACCTCGCGCGCATCGACGGCGCGCACGCTGCTCTGCGGAGCAAGCTCGAAGCGCTGCCGGCCGCCGAGCGCGCTGCGCTGGCGAACGGGGCGTCGTTGCGGCGCACGTGGCGGCCGTCGGACAGGCTGCTGCAGCCGCTGCCGCGTCCGCCGCGCTAGTCGCGGCGCCGCGTATCCACTCAGACCGGCGACGGTAGGGCTCGCATGAACTCAGACCTGATCCGCCGCGTGCGGCGGCTTGAACTGCTGTCGCTGGTCGCGTGCGTCGCTCTTGGCGCGACCTTGCTCGCGAGCATGGCGTCGCCCGATCCGGTGACCGTGCGCGCGTCGCGCTTCGAGATGCTCGATGCCGACGGCCGCGTGCGCGGGTACTGGCGGATGACCGACGACGGCAGCCCGGCGTTCAGCCTGTACGACGCCGACGGATCGGCGCGCTTCTGGATGACGGTCGCTCCGAACGGCAACAGCGAGTTGTGCGTGAAGAGCGCGGCCGGCGCGCTGTTTCGACTGCACGTCGACGGCGAGGGTCACGTGACGACGCGGACGAGTCGCTGACCCGCAGCGCGTGGGCGAACGCTAACGAGTCACGGTCACGAGCGTGAGCTCCTCGACGTTCGCAATCGCGCGCAGCTCGTCGCACAACGTGCCGAAGACTTGCGCACCCATCGGGCCGAGCGCCTTCGGTCCGACGAGCTCGACGCGCACAGCGCCGCTCGCCGAGCACGTGATGTGAGCTTCGAAGCGGATCTCCGCGCGCACGTTCGCCGGTGACGACAAGGGCTCGCGCGCGAACGCCTCGTTCGACGGCTCGTAGAGAATGCCCTCGACACCGACGACGAACTCGGAAGGCAGAAACGGCGAGTTAAACGTGCGGGAAGTCGAGAACTCCGCAATGTTGCTCGCCGCCTGCGACTCGAACGAGCGGATCGCGACCAACTCCGCTTGAGACAGCCCGGCGAAGCCTCCGTCGCCTGCTGCGCGACTCGCGAGCCATTCGCGGAGCAACTTCGACTGAGCGCGACAAAGCGAGTCCGTCGCTCGCTCTTGCACGGCTCGCGCGGTCTCGCCGATCCGCTCCGATCGAGCGACCCGACGGCAGAACGGAATCGCGAGGACGAAAAGCCCCAGCACGACCGCGATGCAAATCAACCAAGGGAGCGACGGTCGGTGCACTGGCGACGACGCGCGAGGCTAGCACGCTCCACCCGCGTTCGATCCAGATTCGAGACGCGCGCGCTCGCGTCGCCGCTTCGTTTCGGTCCCGCGCCGACGCAATCGCAAAATCGGGACACACGCGACAACACTTCATCGACTCCGCGGCGTGCAAGGCATTGCGCAATGCTAACTCGGTTGGTTTTCTAGGAGCGACGGCACTCGTGGCTCGCTCCTCGATCGCGCGCCGCCTCGGACTCGACTCGGTGATCCGCATCCCGAGCTCGCGGAGTCCGCGGGCGCCGATCACGCAGCGCGCCGCTGGAAACCTCCAGCTCTCGAAAGCTCCCCCGGCCGGCTCGCCGCGAACGCGAACCGCCCACAGTCCTCATCCGCTCCCCGTGATGACGTCACCGCGCCGCACCGACAGCTCCGCCGCGCATCGCACTGGAGGTGCGACACGAACCTCCCGCTGAGGATCCTGGTCGTCGACGACTCGGAGGACGACTGCCACCTCGCGCTGCGCGAGATCGAGCGCGCCGGCATGGAGCCGAGCTGGCTGCGCGTGCAGGACGAGGCGGCGCTGCGCAATGCGTTCGCGAGCGCGACCTGGGACGTCGTGCTGATCGACCACGCGATGCCGGGCTTCGACGGCTCCGCCGCGCTCGCGATCGTGCGCGAAGTCGCGCCGCAGGCGATCCCGATCGTCGTGTCGGGCTCGATCGGCGAAGAGCTCGCGGTCGACGCGATCCGGCACGGCGCGAGCGACTACATCCTCAAGGACCGGCTGCTGCGCCTGCCCGCAGCGATCCGCCGCGAGCTCACGCAGGCCGATGCGCAGCGCGCGCGCATCGCGGTCGAGCAGCGGATGCAGGACATGGCGTCGCACGACGCGGTGACCGGCCTGCCGAATCGCGCCGTGCTCGAGGAGGCGATCGCGCGCGGCGTCGCGCTCGCGCCCGGAGGCGCCGGCCGCTTCGCGATCGTGCTGCTCGAGCTCGAGCGCTTCGTCGCGATTCGCAACGCGTTCGGCCACGCGGTCGGCGACGACGTGCTGCGCCTCGTCGGGCGGCGTCTGGCGGCCGCGTGCCCGCCGGCGGCGCTGCTCGCGAACACCGGCACGCAGGAGTTCGGCCTGCTGCTCCCGCAGGCCGGCGAGGCCGAGGCGCAAGCGATCTGCGCGGAGCTGTGCGCCGCGTTCGACGAGCCGCTCGTGCTCGGCAGCGTGCCGATCCTGGTCGAGCCCGCGCTGGGCATCTCGCTGTACCCGGAGCACGGCCGCCACGGCTCGCTGCTCCTGCGCAACGCGTCGCTCGCGCTGCAGGACGCGCGCGCGCTCGGCCGCTCGTGCGCGACGTACACCGCGCGCCGCAACGGCTCGGAATCCGACGAGCTGATCCTGCTCGGCGAGCTGCGCTCCGCGATCGAGTCCGAGCAGCTGTTCCTCGAGTACCAGCCGGTCGTCGCGCTCGCCGATCAGCGCGTCGTCGGCGCCGAGGCGCTCGTGCGCTGGGAACATCCGCGCCGCGGGCGCGTGCCGCCGGGGAACTTCGTGCCGCAGTCGGAGAACTGCGGGCTGATCCACCCGCTCACGCACTTCGTGCTGCGCACCGCGCTCGGCTGGTCGGCCGCGCAGCGGCGCGCGGGGCGGCGCCTGACGACCGCGGTGAACTTCTCGACGCGCAGCCTGCTCGACGCGCAGATCCTGACGACGATCCGCGCCGAGCTCGCGGCCGCCGAAGTCCCCGCGGCCGAGCTCGAGATCGAGATCACCGAGAGCACGCTGATGGCGGATCCGCGCCGCGCGCGCGCCGTGCTCGAGGAGCTGCGCGCGCTCGGCGTGCGGCTCGCGATCGACGACTTCGGCACCGGCTACTCGTCGTTCGCGTACCTGCGCGATCTGCCGGTTCACAAGGTCAAGATCGACCGCGCGTTCGTCGCGCGCCTGACGAGCAGCGCGCGCGACGCGGTCATCGTGCACGCGATCATCGACCTCGCGCACACGCTCGGGCTGACCGTCGCGGCCGAAGGCGTCGAGGACCAGGCGAGCATCGATCTGCTGGCCGCTTCCGGGTGCGATCTCGTGCAGGGCTATCACATCGGCAGGCCGATGGGCGCCGCGCGGTTCGACGCCTGGCGCGGCGAGTGGGACGCGCGCGCAACCGCTCCAGCGCGCGCTCTCGACGCGCTTCCGTCCTGAGATCCGGGCCGCGCGGCCGGACGAGTCCACGAGGAGATCGATGAACGAACGAGTCGAAGGACGCGGCACGGCGCCGACCGTCGCGGGCGCCGACGGCGGCGAGATGGGGACGCTGATGCGCTCGATCGACTGGTCGAAGACGCGCCTCGGTCCGATCGACGCGTGGCCGAGCAGCTTGCGCACGATGCTCGGCGTCGTGCTCGGCAGTCGCTTCCCGATGCTGCTGTGGTGGGGACCCGACCTGCTGCACCTCTACAACGACGCGTACCGACCGATCCTGCGCGACAAGCACCCGGCCTCGCTCGGCGCGCCCGCCGCCGAGGTGTGGGCGGAGATCTGGGACGTGGCGGGACCGCTCGCGCACAGCGTGATGAACGGCGGGCCGGCGACGTGGACCGAGGATCTGCAGCTGTTCATCAACAGCGACGGCCGCACGGAGGAGACGTACTTCACGTTCTCCTACAGCCCGGTGCCCGGCGACGACGGCCGCGTCGGCGGCATCCTGAACACGGTCCAGGAGACGACGCGCAAGGTGCAGGGCGAGCGGCAGGTGCGGATGCTGCACGAACTCGCCGCGCGCGCCGGGAGGGCGCACTCGCCGGACGACGCGCACCGCGCGATCGCCGAAGTGCTGTCGACGAACGACGCGGACGTTCCGTTCGCGCTCGTGTACAAGGTCGCGGAGGGCGGCGCCGAGGCCGAGCTCGTCGCGCAGTGCGGTTGCGACGGAGCGGCGCCGCGCGCGCGACCGGCGCGCGTGCGCGTCGACGGCGGCGCCGACGACGGAGCTTGGCCGCTCGCCGCGGCGCTGCGCGCCGGGCACCACGTCGTCGTCGACGATCTGGCGCAGCGCTGCGGGCCGCTGCCGGTCGGGCGCTTCGGCGCGCGGCCCGAGCGCGCGCTCGTGCTGCCGCTGGCGCGCGCGGGCGATGGCGCGCCGGGCACGCTGCTCGTCGTCGGCGTCAGTCCGCACCGCGCGCTCGACGAGCGCTACCAGGACTTCTTCCGCGCGACCGCAGACCAGGCCGGCGCCGTCGTCGCGACGGCGACCGCGTACGAGGCCGAGCGCCGCCGCGCCGAGGCGCTGGCCGAGGTCGACCGCGTGAAGACCGCGTTCTTCAGCAACGTCTCGCACGAGTTCCGCACGCCGCTGACGCTGATCCTCGGCCACCTCGAGGCGGCGCGCGCGCGCACGCCCGCGGCGCTGCAGGGCGCCGAGTTCGACGCGGTGCACCGCAGCGCGGTGCGGCTGCTGCGACTCGTGAACAGCCTGCTCGACTTCTCGCGCATCGAAGCGGGCCGCATGCGGATGGCGGTCGTACCGACGGATCTCGCGCGGCTCACGACGGACATCGCGAGCTCGTTCCGCTCGCTGGTCGAGCGCGCCGGCCTGCGCTTCGTCATCGACTGCGCGCCGCTCGCTGCTCCGATCGACGTCGATCCGGCGCAGTGGGAGAAGATCGTGCTGAACCTGCTCTCCAACGCGTTCAAGTTCACGCACCAGGGCGAGATCGCGGTCGAGCTGCGCCGCAGCGGCGACGAGGCCGTGCTGACCGTGCGCGACACCGGCATCGGGATCCCGGCGCAGGAGCTGCCGCACGTCTTCGAGCGCTTCCACCGCGTCGAGGGCGCGCGCGGCCGCAGCTTCGAGGGCACGGGCATCGGGCTCTCGCTCGTCGAGCAGCTCGTCAAGCTGCACGGCGGCAGGATCGAGGTCGCCAGCGAAGAGGGCCGCGGCACCGCGTTCACCGTCACCATCCCGGCGAGTTCGTCGCGCGCGGCGCCGGCAACCGCGGCGGCAACCGCGAGCGCCGACCACTCGGCGCCGCACCTCGTCGAGGCCTCGCTGTGGATCGATCCGGACGCGAGTCCGCTCGCGGCGGAGACCGTGCCGGGCGCCGGGCAGAGCGCGGCTGCGGTCGGAGCGGAAGGCGCGGACGCAACGGGCGCGACAGGCAAGGACGAGCGCGCGCGGATCCTCGTCGTCGACGACAACGCCGACATGCGCGCGTACCTGACGCGCCTGCTCGCCGGCAGCTGGCGCGTCGAGCTCGCCGCCGATGGACGCGTCGCGCTGCAGAAGGCGCGGCACCTGCCGCCCGACCTCGTGCTGAGCGACGTGATGATGCCGGAGCTGAACGGCGTCGAGCTGCTGCGCGCGCTGCGCGCGCATCCACGCACGAGCCACGTGCCCGTCGTGCTGCTGTCCGCGCGCGCCGGCGAGGACGAAGTGCTCGAAGGGCTCGACACCGGCGCCGACGACTACCTCGTCAAGCCGTTCGCGGCGCGCGAGCTGCTGGCGCGCATCCGCACGCACGTCGAGCTCGCGCGGCTGCGGCGCTCGTGGTCGGCCGAGCTCGAGAACGCCAATCGGGAGCTCGAGGCGTTCGGGTACTCGGTCTCGCACGACCTGCGCGCGCCGCTGCGCGCGATCGACGGCTTCAGTCGGATCCTGCTCAGCGATCACGCCGCGCAGCTCGACGCCGCCGGGCGCGGCCACCTCGAGCGCGTGCGCGGCGCGACGCAGCGCATGGGACAGCTGATCGACGACCTGCTCAGCCTCTCGCGCATCACGCGCCTGCCGATGCAGCGCGAACCCGTCAACGTCGCCGCCGTCGCGCGCGAGGTCGCAGAGGCGCTGCGCGAGCGCCACGCCGAGCGGCGCGTGGAGTTCGCGACACCCGCCGAGCTGCCGGTGCGCGCGGATCCGCGCCTGCTGCGGATCCTGCTCGAGAACCTCGTCGGCAACGCGTGGAAGTTCACGTCGAAGACCGCCGCGGCCAGCATCGAGGTCGGCGGCACGCGCTGGCACGACGCCGACGCGTTCTTCGTCCGCGACAACGGCGCGGGCTTCGACATGGAGCACGCGAAGCGGCTGTTCGCGCCGTTCCAGCGCCTGCACTCCGACCGCCAGTTCGAGGGCACCGGCATCGGCCTCGCGACGGTGCAGCGCATCGTGCAGCGCCACGGCGGGCTCGTGTGGGCCGAGGCCGCTCCGGAGCGCGGCGCGACGTTCTTCTTCACGCTGGGAACAGACGCATGAACCAGGAACAGGCGATCCTGCTCGTCGAGGACAGCGACGACGACGCCGAGCTGACGCGTCTCGCGTTCAAGCAGGCCCGCATCTTCAATCCGCTCGTCCGCGTGCGCGACGGCGTCGAGGCGCTCGACTACCTGTTCTGCCGCGGCGAGCACGCGGCGCGCAACATCGACGAGCGGCCGGCGGTCGTGCTGCTCGACCTCAACCTGCCGCGCATCGGCGGGCTCGAAGTGCTGACCGCGATCCGCGCGGACCCGCGCACCTGCCACCTGCCGGTCGTCGTACTGACCTCGTCGGACGAGGAGCGCGATCGGATCGCCGCGTACAGCCGTTTCGCGAACAGCTACGTCCGCAAACCGGTCGACTACGACCAGTTCTTCGGCGCGGCGCGCGAGCTCGGACTGTACTGGCTCGTGCTGAATCGACCCGCGCCGAACGGCGGGTCCGTGAGCGGCTGACGCGCGAAGCGGCGGAACCGCGCGCGCATCGCGGCGGCCGCGCGGCCCTGGCGCGCGCGCGCGCGCGACCTACGATGGGACCCGACTCGCCTCCCCGGTCGGAACCGCTCTCCCCCGCCATGACTGCAACCAGCCGCGCACCGAAGGCGCTCACCGGATTCCGCACGAGCGAGGACTTCCACTGGGTCGGCGACGGATTCCCGGTGCGCACGCTGTTCGCGTACGACGAGCTCGGCGCCGAGCTCTCGCCGTTCCTGCTGCTCGATCACGCGGGCCCGACGACGTTCGCGCCGACGACGCAGCGCCTCGGCGTCGGCCCACACCCGCACCGCGGCTTCGAGACCGTGACGATCGTCTACGAGGGCGAGGTCGAGCACCGCGATTCGGCCGGCGCGGGCGGCACGATCGGACCGGGCGACGTGCAGTGGATGACCGCCGCGTCGGGCCTCGTGCACGAGGAGTTCCACGGCCGCGAGTTCGCCAAGCGCGGCGGCGCGTTCGAGATGGCGCAGCTGTGGGTCAACCTGCCGGCGCGCGCGAAGATGTCGACGCCGCGCTACCAGGGCATCACGAGCGCGCGCATCCCGCGCGTCGCGCTGGCCGGCGGCCGCGCGGAGGCGCGCGTGATCGCGGGCGAGCTCGACGGCGCGAAGGGACCGGCGGAGACGGTCACGCCGATGCACGTGTGGGACGTGCGGATGTCCGCGGGCGCCGAGCACGCGTTCCAACTGCCCGAGGGCTTCACGAGCGCGCTCGTCGTGCTGCGCGGCTCGGTGCGCGCGAACGATTCGGAGCCGCTGCGGCGCGACACGCTGGCGCTGTTCGAGCGCGCGGGCACCGAGCTGCGCATCGTCGCGGCCGAGGATGCCTGCGTGCTGCTGCTGTGCGGCGAGCCGATCGAGGAGCCGATCGTCGGGCAAGGGCCGTTCGTGATGAACACCGGCCCGGAGATCCACCAGGCGATCGTCGACTACCAGAACGGGAAGATGGGCCGGCTGTGACCGCGCACGTGGAGCGACTGCGATGACGAAGCTCGTCGGACTCTCGGGCAGCCTGCGCAAGGCGTCGTACAACACGGCGCTCTTGCGCGCGGCCGCCGAACTCGCGCCGAGCGGCGTCGAGCTCGCGGTGCGCACGGTCCACGGCATCCCGCTCTACGACGGCGACCTCGAGGCGGCGTCGGGGATCCCCGCCGCGGTGGCCGAGCTCAAGGACGCGATCGCGGCCGCCGACGGGCTGCTGCTCGCGACGCCGGAGTACAACAGCTCGATCCCGGGCGTGTTCAAGAACGCGATCGACTGGTTGTCGCGGCCGACGTCGGCGGAGATCGCGCGGGTCTTCGGCGGCAAGCCGGTCGCGCTGATCGGCGCGTCGCCGGGCGGGTTCGGGACGGTGTCGAGCCAGGCGGCGTGGCTGCCGGTGCTGCGCACGCTCGGCACGCGGCCGTGGTTCGAAGGACGCCTGCTCGTGTCGCAGGCGAACAAGGCGTTCGACGCGAACGGCGCGCTCGTCGACGCGAAGGTGCGCGAGCAGCTCGAGAAGTTCGTCGCCGGGTTCGCGGCGTTCGCGGCGAGCCAGCGCAAGTAGCGCGCGCTCAGCCGCGCGCGTCCGACACCTCGCGCCAGCCGTCGCCGCGGTCGAGCCAGACCGCGATGCCGCGAGTGCGCATCGCGTGCACGAATTGCTCGGTCGTCAGCACCTGGTTCGCGGCGACGAGCCCGGCCGCATCGCGCAGGCGTCCTTCGAGCAGCGCCGCCGTCGCGAACGCTGCCGGCAGCGCGGGCAGACGCTGCCCGCCCGTCCGCGCGACCACGGCGACGCGTCGCACGTGCCGCGCATCCGCGAGCTCGACCATCCCCGCGCCGGCATCGCTGCCGATGCGCCCCGCGAGCCCGACGATGCGCGCCATCGCATTCGCGCAGCGGACCAGCGGCAGTACGCGGATCCAGCGCTGCGCGCCGGCGACGATCCACAGCCCGCGGTCGAGCAGCGGCAGGTCGGAGCCCGCGCGGAACTCGACGTCGGCGCACCCGAACCAGCGCGGGAACAGATCGAAGTCCGCGACCGGAATCGCGAGGTACGCGGTGCGCGCGCCGAACGGCGCGGGGTACTCGCAGCGCACGGGTCGGCTCCAGCCGTGCACGCGTTCGGCGCCATGGCGCCGCGGCACGTCGAACGCGCGCCCCGCGCTCGACAGCAGCGATTCGAGCGTCGCGCGGCCGCGCGAGCCGCGGCTGCCCGGGGAGGCGACGCAGCGGATGCGCTCGAGCGCCGCGAGCTCGCCGCGCGCGAGCTCGACCATCCACGCGCACAGCGCGGGGACGTACGACATGCCGAGCAGCACCGGCGGACACGCGCCGCGCCGGTCGGCGACGAGCTGCTCGGCGCGCCGCACGAACGAGCGATCGTCGGCGAGATCGACGTAGGCGACGCGCGCCTCGAGCGCGGCGGCCAGCACGCTCGGCGCGAGTCCCTGGTACGGTCCGGCCGCGTGGACGACGACCGCGGCGCCGGCGAGGATCCGGCGCAGCGCGCGCGGATCGTGCTGGTCGGCCTGCACGTGCTCGACGCGCTGCGCATCCCAGCCGTCGAGCGCGTGCCGGCGGCGGCTCACGACCGCGATCGACGCGCGCGTCGACGCGAGCAGGCCGTCGACGACGAGGCGGCCGAAGAAGCCGTGCCCTCCGACGACGACGACGCGCGCTTGCGACACGCGAGAGTTGTAGCGCAGGGCGCCGCCGCGCGCGCGCTCAATGAAAGTCGCGACTGCCGACCAGCGTCGGCCGGCGCGTGATCCGTGGCTTCCACAGCTCCTGCGCGATCAAGTGCGCGACCCCCGACTGCACCTCGAGCCGCCCGCGCACGCCGAGGAACGGCTGCATCCGCGCGAGCTCCGCCTGCCGCTCGAACACGTGCGCGTACAGCACGACGTTCGCGAACCCCGTCTCGTCCTCCAGCGTCATGAACACGATCCCCGACGCGGTCCCCGGCCGCTGTCGGCAGATCACGAGCCCCGCGTAGTCGACCTCGCTGCCGTTGTGCATCCGCGAAAGATCCCGCGCGCACGGCAGCCCCGCCGCCGCGAGCTCGGCGCGCAGCGGTTCGAGCGGATGTCCGCGCGTGCTGTGCTGCGCGCTCACGTAGTCCCAGCCGATCTCCTCGAACTCGTCGAGCGGCTCGAACTCGACGCGCGGTTCGGACGGAACGAGCAGCTTGTGCGCGTCGTCCGGCGCGTGCCCGCGCGCCTGCCACAGCGCGCTTCGCCGCTGCGGCTCGAAGCCGGCGAGCGCACCGGCCTCCGCGAGCCGCGCCAGCGTCTGCGTCGACGCGCGCGTGCGCGCGCTGAAGTCCGCCAGCGACTCGAACGGCCGCGCGCGCGCCGCGACGATCGCCTCGATCTCGCTCTTGCCCAGGCCCTTCACGTAACCGAGCCCCATGCGGATCGCGAAGTCGTCGCCGTCGCGCTCGAGCGTGCACTCCGCCTCGCTGGCGCGCACGTCGATCGGCCGCACCGCGACGCCGTGGCGCTTCGCGTCGTCGAGGATCGTCGCCGGCGAGTAGAAGCCCATCGGCTGCGCGTCGAGCAGCGCGCACGCGAACTCGGCCGGGTAGTGGCGCTTGATCCACGCGCCGACGTACGAGAGCAGCGCGAAGCTCGCCGCGTGGCTCTCGGGGAAGCCGTACTCGCCGAAGCCCTGGATCTGCTGGTAGACGCGCTCGGCGAACTCGGTCGCGATCCCCTTCGCGCGCATGCGCTCGACCAGCCGCTCGCGGTGGCGCTCGATCGAGCCCGTGCGCTGCCACGCCGCCATGTCGCGCCGCAGTTGATCGGCCTCGCCCGGCGTGTAGTCGGCCGCGACCACCGCCAGGCGCATCACCTGCTCCTGGAACAGCGGGATGCCGAGCGTCTTCTCGAGCACCGGCCGCAGGCACTCGTGCGGGTACTCGATCGGCTCCTCGCCGCTGCGCCGCCGCAGGTACGGATGCACCATGCCGCCGCTGATCGGACCGGGCCGCACGATCGCGACCTCGATCACGAGGTCGTAGTAGTTGCGCGGCAACAGCCGCGGCAGCATCGCCATCTGCGCGCGGCTCTCGATCTGGAACACGCCGACCGTGTCGGCGCGGCCGATCATCTCGTACGTCGCGCGATCGTCCGGCGGCACGGTCGCGAGCGACAGGTCGAGCCCGCGCGACTTGCGCAGCAGATCGAAGCAGCGGTGCAGGTGCGACAGCTCGCCGAGACCGAGCAGGTCGACCTTGAACAGGCCGAGCGCCTCGATGTCGTTCTTGTCCCACTGGATGACCGTGCGATCCTCCATCGTCGCGTTCTCGATCGGCACGAGCGTCGACACGGGCTCGTGGCCGAGCAGGAAACCGCCCGGGTGGATCGACAGGTGGCGCGGCACGTCCTGGATCTCGGCGACGAGCTCGAGCAGGTGGCGCTGCGCGCCGGCCTCGGGATCGAAGCCCGCGCGGCGCAGCAGCGCGGCGTCGAGGCGCTCGCTGTACGAGAGCGAGCCCGCGAGGCGCGCGAGCGCTGTCTCGGGGATGCCGAGCACCTTGCCGACGTCGCGCACCGCCGAACGCGCGCGGTAGCGGATCACGTTCGCGACCATCGCGGCGTGCGAGCGGCCGAAGCGCGTGTAGACGTGCTGGATCACCTGCTCGCGCTTCTCGTGCTCGATGTCGAGGTCGATGTCGGGCGGCTCGGCGCGCTCGCGCGACAGGAAGCGCTCGAACAACAACTGCATGCGCACCGGGTCGACCGCGGTGATGCCGAGGCAGTAGCAGACGGCCGAGTTCGCGGCCGAGCCGCGGCCCTGCGCGAGGATCTGATGATCGCGGCAGTAGTCGACGATCTCGCGCATCGTCAGGAAGTAGCCGCCGTAGTCGAGCTCCTGGATCAGCGCGAGTTCCTTCTCGAGCTGCCGCTGCACCGCCTCGGGCACGCCGTCGGGATAGCGCGAGCGCGCGCCGTCGAAGGTTAGCCAGCGCAGCCGCTCGGCGGGGCCGCGGCCGTCGGGACCGAGCTCGGTCGGATAGCGATAGCGCAACTCGGCCAGCGAGAAGCGACAGCTCGCGGCGATCGCCGCGCTCGCCTCGAGCGCAGCCGGCACGTCGGCGTACAGCTGCTGCAGCGCGACCGGGCTCTTCAAGTCGTGCTCGGCGTTCGCGCGCAGCACGCTGCCCGCCGCCGCCAGGCGCAGCCCGTGGCGGATGCACGTCAGCACGTCCTGCAGTCGCCGGCGCTGCGCGCGGTGGTACAGCACCTCGGTCGACGCGACGAGCGCGAGGCCCAGGCGCCGCGCGCGCGCGACCAGGCGCGCCTCGCGCGCGACCTCCTCCGCGCGGCGGTGGCGCGCGAGCAGCGCGTGCGCGTGCTCGCCGAACGCGTCGCGCAACAGAGCGCCGGCGCGCGCGACCGCCGCGTCGTCGTCGGAGCCCGCGATCAGGCTCTGCTCGCCGCCCCACAGCGCGGTGAGACCGGCCGCGTGCTCGGCGACCTCGCTCCAGCGCACGCTCGACGCGCCCTTCGCCGAGCGCAGCCGTCCGCGCGTGATCAGGCCGCACAGGTTCGCGTAGCCGGCGCGGTCGCGCGCGAGCAGCACGAGGCGGCTCTCGTCGTCGAGCGTGAGCTCGGCGCCGATCACGAGCGCGATCCCGAGCTCGCGCGCGCGCTCGTGCGCGCGCACGATCCCATACACGCCGTCGCGATCGGTCAGCGCGACGTGCGCGAGCCCGAGGCGCGCGGCCTCTTCGACGAGTTCCTCCGGCGAGCTCGCGCCCTCGAGGAACGAGCTGTGGCTCTTGCACCACAGCGGAGCGTGCGCCGCGCTCGTCATCGCGCCCTCGCCTTCATCCGAGGCCCCCTCACCCGACGCCCCCGTGCAGGCGCCAGCGGCCGCGGCGCCGATCGTGGAACAGCCACAGGATCTCGCCGCTCCTGAGCTCGGCGTAGTAGTAGTCGCGCTGCGCCTCCGCGCCCCACCAGCCGCCGGCGAGCAGGTACGGACCGACGACGCGCACGACCGGACCGTGGCGCAGTCCGCGCGCGAGCCAGCCGTCGGGTTCGCGCGCGCTCGGCGCGAGCAGTCCCTCGGTCGCCTCGAGCAGGCAGCGCACGAGCGGCGGCGTCTGGGCGCGCTGCGCGCGCGGCGCTTCGAGCCGCGCGAGCGGCTCCCACGCGTAGCACGACTCGGGCAGGTGCGCGGCGACCAGGCGCGCGCGCACGACGCACGCGTCGCCGTACAGCGCGCGCAGCGCCGCGAACGCGCGCGAGGCCGCGCCGAGATCGCGCCGCGCGGTCGCGGCGCCGTAGAGCTCGAGCTGCGCGGCGCTCGCCGCAACCGCGCGGCAGCCGAGCTCGAGCGCCGCGACCGGCGCCGGGAGCGCGCGGCCCGCGAGGCGCAGCGCGAGCAGGCGCGAGAGCTGCGCGCGCTCGAGCGTCGGCTCGGCCGGGCGCAGCGTCTCGACGAGCGGCGGCGCGGCGGACGACGAGGTGCCGTCGAGCTCGAGCCGCAGCGCGAGCTCGGCCAGCGCGAGGCCGCGCTCGTGCAGCTCAGCGAGCAGCGCCGCGAGCGGCTCCTCGCACAGCGCGAGCACGTGCGCCGCGTCGTTCGCGAGCTCCTCGATCTCGACGCGCCGCGGCGCCGGCGGCTCGCGCGGCACCGGCGCGAACGGCGGCTCCTCGCGGCCGGCCGCGCAGCGCGCGACGCGCGCGACCGCCGCGCCGTAGCGGCGCGCGAGGCCTTCCTCGGGCAGCGCGAGCAGCGCGTCGAACGTGCGCACGCCGAGTCGCTCGAGCTCCGCGAGCGCCGCCGGTTCGAGGCCCGCGCGCTCCAGGCGCGCCGCGCGCAGCGCGCGCTCCTCGTCGGCGGGCGAGCCGAGGACCAGCGCGCGCGCTCCGGCGAGCTCGCGCGCAAGCACCAGCGTCGCGAGGCGGCGGAAGCCGACGACGACGGCCGCGCGCAGGCCGAGCGCGCCGAAGAGATCGCGCTGCAGCTCGGCGGTCCAGCGCGCGAGCGACGGCTGCAGCCGCTCGAAGCCGTCGAGGTCGAGCCACCACGCCGCGCCGCCGCCGAGAGCGCCGGCGACGCTCGCGGTGATGCGCGGCGAGTGGCCGCGCAGCACGTCGAGCACCGCCGCCGCGCCGCGCGCGAGCTCGGCGGGCTCGACCACGCCGGCGGCGAGCTCGCGGCACAGCGCGAGCGCGGCCGCGTAGCGCTGGCCCGGCCGCACGCCGGCGCGCCACGCGCGCTCGTCGAGCGCGAGCACCGCGGCCTCGGCCGCGTCGCGCTCGATCACCGCCGCCGGCCGCGCGCGCCACGCGGGCTCGCGCAACAACAACAGCTGCAGCGCCAGGTTCGGCAGCTCAACGCAGGCCAGGCGGGCCACGGCGGATCTCCACGTGGCGCCACGGCGCGTGGCGGCGCTTGTCGCGCACGACCGACAGCTCGCACGCGTGCCGATCGACCTCCAGGCGGCGGCGCTGCGCGTGCGCGCGCAGCGAGACGAGCGGACCGAGCGCCGCCGCGTGCTCGGGCTTCTCGCACACGCACAGGAGCACCGCCGACTGCTTGTGCGCGAGGCCCGCGAGGCGCGACTGCGCCGCTTGCGCGAGCCGCGCAGTGGCGGCGAGATCGAGCACGACGAGGCCGAACGCGCCCGAGCGCAGCAGGTGCTCGACCGCGGCGGCCGCGGCGTTCGCATCCGGCACGCGCACGACGGCGAGCGCCGCGAGGTCGACGCCGCAGTCGGCCGCGTCGGGCGGGTAGAAGGTCGAGCCGTGCGTTCCGACCCAGGCCGCGGGCTCGCCCGACAGCTGCGCGTCGAGCACGAGCGAGAACGCGAGCGCGAGCGCGGCGCCCGAGCGCGTGTGCGTGAGCTCGCACAAACGGCCGGCGAGTTCGGCGCAGCTCCAGGCTGGGGAAGGCATCCCCTAACAGATACCTAATTTTCGAGAAAGCGCCAGCCCGGCCCTGTTCCAGCGGGCTCAGGGGCCGAATCGCGCATCCCGCGCTCGCCCGCGCGCGAGCCTACTCGCTCGCCGTGCTGCCGACCCCGGCCGCGCGACAGTCGTCGCCCCAGCGCTGCACGACGCGCTGCAAATCGGCGGCGCGCACCGGCTTCGGCAGGTAGTCGTCCATGCCGGCCTCGCGGCACATCTCGCGATCGGCGGGCATCGCGTTGGCGGTCAGCGCGACGATCGGAACGTAGCGACCGCCGCGCTGGAGCCGGCGCAGCTCGCGCGCGGCCTGCAGCCCGTCCATCACCGGCATCTGCACGTCCATCAGCACGAGGTCGAACGCCTCGCTCTGCGCGAGCTCGAGCGCCTCGGCGCCGTTGCTCGCGACCTTCGTCCGGTGTCCCATCCGCTGCAGCATCCGCACGGCGAGCAGCTGGTTCACCGAGTTGTCCTCGACGACGAGCACGCGCAGCGACGACGCGGCGGGCGTCGCGGCCGCGGCCGGCAGCGCCGCGGCGGGCGCGGCGGCGACCGGCGACGCCCCCGCGTTCGCACTGCGCTGCAGGCAGCGGCTGAGCGCCTCGACGAGCGCCGCGCGCTTGACCGGCTTCGCCATCACCTCGTCGAACAGGTCCCTCACGCGGCTCGCGGCGTCGACCGATCCCGCCGACGACAACAGCACGAGCGGCAGCCGCGTCCAGCGCGGCAGCGCGCGGATGCGCTCGCCGAGCTCGACGCCGTCCATGCGCGGCATCTGCAGGTCGAGCAGCGCGACGCCGAACGGCTCCGCGTTCGACTCGCTCGCCGCGAGCAGCGCCAGCGCTTCGTGCGCTCCCGACGCGAGCGTCACGCGGCAGCCGAGCGCCTCGAGCATCTCCTTGACGAGCTCGCGATTCGTCGCGTTGTCGTCGACCGCGAGCAGGCGCAGTCCGCGCAGGCACACGGGCGTCTCGAGCTCGGCGAGCGGCGCGCCCAGGCCGAGGCGCAGGCGCACCGTGAACAGGCTGCCGGTTCCCGGTCGGCTCTCGAGTTCGATCGTCCCCCCCATCATCTCGATCAGGCGGCGCGAGATCGCGAGGCCGAGCCCGGTCCCGCCGAAGCGACGCGTCGTCGATCCGTCGGCCTGCGTGAACGGCTGGAACAGCCGCGACTGCACGTCCTCCGGGATGCCGATGCCGGTGTCGCGCACGGTGAGCTCGATCTCCGTCGTCGCGGCGTCGACGGGCACGACGCGCGCACCGAGCACGACCTCGCCGTTCTCCGTGAACTTGATCGCGTTGCCGACGAGGTTCAGCAGCACCTGGCGGATCCGCGTCGGATCGCCGCGCAGCTTGCGCCCGCCGAGCTCGCCGATCCGGCACACGAACTCGATGTGCTTGCGATCGGCCTGGCGCGTCATGAAGTCGCTCGTCTGCTCGAGCAGCTCGCGCAGATCGAACTCGATCGACTCGAGGTCGAGCTTGCCCGCCTCGAGCTTCGACACGTCGAGGATGTCGTTGATGATCGTCAGCAGCGCCTCGCTCGATGCGTGCACGGTCTTCAGGTACGAGCGCTGCTGCAGCTCGAGCGGCGTGTCGAGCAGGAGGTCGACGAACCCGAGGATGCCGTTCATCGGCGTCCGGATCTCGTGGCTCATGTTCGCGAGGAACTGCGACTTCATGCGCCCCGCCTCGAGCGCCTGGTCGCGCGCCGCCGCGAGTTCCAGCGTCCGCTCCTGCACCTTGCGCTCGATCGACGCGTTGGTCGCCTCGAGCTGAGCGCGGTGCCGCGCGATCTGCTCGATCTCCGCGACGCCGCGGCGGCAGGCGAGGATCAGGAACAGGTCCTCGAACACGACCCAGGCCGCGTGCTCGAGCCAGCGCCACGACGTCGCGTCGACGATGCCGAACACCGACTGCGGGAAGTACAGGCCGCGCAGCAGGTGGTCGACCGCCGCCACCGCCGACGCCGTGATCAGCACGGACCAGTCGCGGTAGAACGCGAGGAACGCGAGCGAGCCGAACACGTGGAAGTGCGTCTCGATGCGACCGCCGGTCAGGTGGATCAGCAGCGCCGACATCGCGATCTGGCACGCGCCGATCGCGTGACGCGTCGACGGGCGCCCGGGGCACAGCCACGCGAGGAGCACCGGCGGGATCGTCAGCGCGGCGCCGATCAGCACGGCCGCGTACACGTGCACGTGCGGCTGTGCGCGACTGCCGGCCCACGTGCTCGGGCTCAGCCACAGCGCCACCGCGATCGCGCCGAGCCATTGCGCGAGCATCAGCCCGGCGAACAGGCGGTCGGTGCGGCGGCGAATGCCGTCGAGGTGCGCTCCCGCGATCTCGCGCACGCGCGCGTCGAGCGCGCGGCGTTCGCCGTCGTGCGCGACCGCGTCGTGGAGAGCGGCGGCGGAGGGGGACGCAGTTGCGGTCATCACGAGTCCTCGAGAGCGCAGCCGAACACCGCGGCTTCGAACGGCCGCGACGGGGAGGCCGCGGGAGAAGCGAACGCGCGCTCGAGCGCGGCGCGCGCCGGGAAGTCGCCGGCG
>SCVU01000543.1 GCA_004296785.1 Planctomycetota bacterium | reverse complement strand
GCGCGGCAGCGCGCCGCGCACCTCGAAGCGGCCGTCGCGCCGCGTGCGCGCGTCGACGGCGACGGCGGGCCGCGCCGGATCCGGCCGCACCTCGGCGCGCACGCGCGCGCCGCGGATCGGCACGCCGCGCTCGTCGCGCACCCAGCCGGTCGCGACCAGCGGCTCGTACGCGAGCACGAGCGGCGCGAGCTCGATCGGCGCGCCCACCTCGAGCCGCGGCAGCGGCGCGGTCGCGCGCGCGCGGCCGCCCGGCAGCTCGCACTCGAGCACGAGCTCGCGCCCCGCGCTCGCCTCCAGCGGCGCGAGGTTCCATTCGAAGCGGCCGTTGGCGTCGCCGCGCAGCCGCGCCGAGCGCGCGCGCGCACCGGCACCGCCCGCCGCACTCGCCGGCAGCGCGGCGAGCGTCGCGCGCAGCGCGAGCTTGCCGACCGGCGCGCCGGCCGGATCGCGCACCGCGAACACGAGCTGCGGTCCGAGCGGGCCGACCTCGACGACGCACTCGGCGCACGTGCCCGGCTCGCCCGGTCGCACGCGCGCGCGCGCGGTCGCGCGCCCGGCCACGCGCAGCTCGAGCTCGAGCTCGCGCCCGGGCTCCAGTCCGTCGATGCGCACGCTCGAGCCGCGCAGCGCGACCTCGTACGCGGCCGGCGGCGGATCGCCGGCGCGGCGCGGCGAAACGCGCAGCGTGCCGCTGACCTCGATGCGGCCGCCGCCGCGCTCGACGACGAGCACGTTCGCGCTCGACTCGGCGCCGAGCGCGAGCTCCAGCGCATCCGCGCAGGCCGCCGCGACGATCTCGGGCCACACGCGCTCGCGCGGCGCATCCGGCCGCGGCAGCAGCACGCCGACCTCGAGGCGGCCGGAGCTCGGTTCTCGCAGCCGGCGCGCGACGTCGCGCAGCTCGTGCGCGCCGCGCTCGGCCGACCAGCGCGCGCGCTCGAGCACTTCCTCGCGCCCGCCGCCGGCGCGCAGCAGCACGACGTCGACGTCGGCGCGCTCGCGGCCGTAGCTGTCGACGACGCGCACGCCGAACGCGCGCGGCGCGGGCTCGCGCGCCGCGGCGGCGGCCGCGGGCGCGGCGGGATCCGCCGCGAGCTCGACGCGCGACGCCGCGGCGTCGAAATCGAGCTCCGCATCGGCGCCGAGCAGCTCGCCCGCGCTGAGCTCGGCGTCGTCCTCGTCGCCCGCGTCGCTCGCCAGCGGCGCGAGCTCCGCGCTCGCCGGCGGAGCGCCGTCCGCGCGCGAAAACTGCAGCGCACCGAGCACGAGCGCGAGCAGTGCGCACAGCGACGCGAGCGCCCACCACGCGCGCGACGGCGTCCGCCGCACCGGCTCCATCAGCGCGATCCCTCCGCGGGCGCCGCCGGCGCATCCGCGGGCGGCTTCGGCGCGTCGCCGGGGCGCAGATCGAACGCCTGCTCGCCGGCCAGCTCGCCGACCGCGAGCTTCCACGGCGTGTCGGGCCCCTCGGGCCCGAGCGAGATCCAGTTGCGCCCGCCCCACGCGTTGCCGCGCTCGTCCTCCGACCAGCTCCACACGCGCACCGTGTACGCGCCGGCCGCGGGCACCGTGCACACGGCCTCGCCGCGCTCGTCGAACGAAGTCCAGTCGCCGTCCTCGGCCCACGCCGGGATCTCGTCCTCGGCGCGCGCGCCGAAGTCGGGTTCGAGCGCGGCCTGGTAGCGGCGATTCGGCTCGCTCGGCTCCGGGCGCGCCAGGCGCAGCCGCACGAGCAGCCCCGCCTCGAGGCGCACCGTGCGGTCCTCGCGCACGCCGAGCAGGCGCAGCGGCCGGTAGCCGCGCGCGCTGACCTCGAGGTCGATCGACGCGCCGGCGGTCGCGACGCGCGCGCGCCCGCCGCGCAGGTCGACGCGCGTGCTCGTCGCGTTCTCGCCGCGCTCGAGCGCGAGCACTGCGACGCGGCCGTCGCCGACCGGCTCGCCGTCCGGCGCGAGCACGGTCAGCGTGTAGCCGTGCACGAGCTCGCGCAGGTCGATCGCCTGCAGCCGCTCGTCCGCGCAGGTCTGGCCGGCCTCGACCAGCGCGCCGCGCACTTCGTACAGCGGGCGCTCGCTGCCCTCGAGCGTCAGCGCGAAATCCCACGCGCCGCTGTCGAGCCCGCGCGCGCGGAAGCGCCCGTCGGTCTCGATCGACAGCTCGACCTCGCGCGGCTCGTCGTCGCCGCTGCGCACGAACTGCGCGCGCAGCACCGCCGCGAGGCGATCGCGCGCGACGTCGCGCGAGAGCAGCACGCGGCCGCTGAGCGCGCCGCCGCTCGACAGCACGATGCGCGCGCCGCTCGGATCGAACGGCACCCGCTTCTGCTGCAGGTAGCCGTCCTTGTCCGCGCGGACGTACAGCGGCCCGGCCAGTCCGTCGATGCGGAACAGCACGAACGCGCCGTGCTCGTCGGTGTACACCGCGCCGTCGCCGACGTTCTCGTACTGGATGCGCGGCGCCTCGTCGCCGTCGTCGCCGTCATCGGCGCGCACCGCGCGCGGCTGTTCGAGCCACACGTGCGCGCCGCTGATCGGCCGGCCGGCCTCGTCGACGACGCTGCCGCGCGCGCGCGCCTGCTCGTCGGCGAGCACGAGGTCGACGAGCTCGACGTCGCCCGGCGGCATCGGCTCCGGCAGCGCGACGCGGCCGCTGCGGCGCGTCGTCGAACCCGGCTCGGCGGCGGGCTCGGACGCGACGGCGGACGCCTCGACGAGCGCGACGTCCTCGGCGCCGCCGCCCTTGCGCGGTCCGACGTCGATCAGCTGCAGCTCGCGCATGCCGTTGCCGAGGCCGTTGCGCGCGGCGTAGCGATAGCGACCCTCGGCGTCGGTGACGAGCACCGACTCCAGGCGCCAGCCCTCGTTGCGCGGCAACTGCGGCCACGTCACGAGCGCCTGGAACGCGCGCTCGGCCTGCGGTACGCCGGCGGCGTCGACGACGCGCCCGGACAGCACCTGCATGCGCTTCTGGAAGCGGTACTCGAGCAGCACTTCCTCGCCGGCGCCGCGCGGTCCGTCGAGCACCGGCAGCATCTGGCGCGGGAATCCGTCGCACTGCACGCGCAGCGAGTAGCGCTCGCCGAGCGGCAGCAGCGCCACGACGAACTCGCCGTCGTCGAACACGCGGCCGTAGCGCAGCGTGTCCGCGCGCTGGCGCGCGGGGCCCTGCGCGAGCCCCTTCGCATCGAGCGCGACGTGCACGACGCCCGGCGCGTGGATCGGCTTGCCGACCTCGTCGAGCAGTCGCACGCGGATCGCGCCGGTCGCCGGCAGCGCGAGCTCGACGCGCGCGGGCAGCGCGTCGGGATCGAGCCGCTGCTCGACCGGCGCCTGCGACGGCAGCGCGAGGCCGACGTAGTACTCCTGGCCCTCGGCGCGCTCGAACAGCGGATCGAGCGCGAGCACGCGCGCACAGACGCGGCCGTCGGACTGCTGCGCGGTGCGGCCCTCGTACAGCACGCGGCGCTCGTTCGAGAGGCGTGCGCGCAGCGCGATCGGCACGCCCTCGACCGGCGCGCCCTGGGCGTCGACGACGACGACCTCGAGGCCGCGCGCCGGGCGCACGTACAACAGCGCGGGCTCCTCGCTGCTCGGGCGCAGTTGCGCCTCGCCGTACAGGCCCTGCGCGTTGGCGAGCACTTGCAGGCGGCCGCGCGGCCGCGGCAGGAACAGCTCGCCCTGCGCGTCGCTGTGCTCGACGCCGCCGAGGCGCTCGAAGCGCGCCAGCGGATCCGCGTCGACGTACGGCGCGCGCTCGGTGTCGATCGCCGCGAGCTCCCACGTGTCGTACGCGTGCACCGGGAAGTTCGCGACGGGCGCGAG
>SCVU01000542.1 GCA_004296785.1 Planctomycetota bacterium | reverse complement strand
GTAGGGGAGCGGGAGCAGGACTTCGTCGCCGGGCTCGATCAGGCAGTACAGCGCGCCGGAGAGCGCGTGCTTCGCGCTGTGGCACACGACGACCTCGTCGGCCGCGCAGCGGATCTCGCGCGTCTGTGCGACCTGCGCGGCGAGCGCCTTGCGCAGACTCGGCGCGCCCGCGGCCTGCGTGTACTTGACGTCGCCGCTCGTCACGCGCGCGACCGCGGCCTCGCGGCACACGGCGGGCGCCGTGAAGTCGGGCTCGCCGATCGTCATGTTCACGACGTCGCGGCCCGCCGCTGCGAGTTCCTTGGCCCGGGCGTCGAGCGCCAGGGTCATCGACAGCGGTAGATCCGCCACGCGTCGGGCGACGTGCATTCGGGAAATTGTCTCCCGCGCGTGCCGAGGCGGTCAAGCGCCGCGCGGAGCGACGGCGGCGGCGCGCGGCGGTGTCGCGCACCGCGGGTGCTCGGCACTAACGTGTCGCGATGGCGAAGGGGCTCGCACGCGTGCGCTACGGCACGTCCAGTTGGACGGCGAAGGGCTGGAGCGGAACTTTCTACCCACCCGGCACGAAGCCCGCGGATCAGCTCGCGTTCTACGCGACGCAGTTCGACACGGTCGAGGCCGACACGACCTACTACCGCGCGCCGACGACGGCGCTCGCGCAGGGCTGGGCGCGCAAGACGCCGGCGGGCTTCGCGCTCGCCGCGAAGTTCCCGCGCGCGATCGTGCACGGCGGCGACGGCGAGAAGCCCGATGCGAGCCGCGTGCTCGTGCCGCGCCACGCCGCGCCGCACACCGAGCAGTTCCTCGCGGCGATGGCGGAGCTCGGCGCGAAGTGCGGCCCGCTCGTGCTGCAGTTCCCGTACTTCAACAAGTCGGCGTTCGCGGAGCTCGGTCCGTTCCTCGAGCGGCTCGACGCGTACCTCGCGGCGCTGCCGCCGTCGTTCCGCTACGCCGTCGAGGTGCGCAACAAGGCGTGGCTGGTCCCGCAGCTCACCGACGTGCTGCGCCGGCACCGCGCGGCGCTCGTGCTCGTCGATCTCGTCTACCTGCCGCACCCGGCGGACGTCGCGAAGGAGCTCGACGTGGTGACCGCGGAATTCAGCTACGCGCGGCTGATCGGCGATCGCGCGGCCGTCGAGGCGCACACGACGAGCTTCGAGCGCATCGTGCTCGACCAGCGCGCGCGGCTCTCGCGCTGGGCGGAGTTCCTGACCGCGCTGCGCGAGCGCGTGATCGAGATCGGCGTCTACGCGAACAACCACTACGCGGGTCACGGGCCGACGACGATCCGCGAGCTGCGCGCTCGCGTCGAGCGCGGCGGGGCGTAGGCTGTCGGGCGCGCGCGCGGAAGATCGCGCCGCGCCGCGCGTCCGTGCCCCGCTCGCGCCGGCGCGCTACGATCCGCGCCCACTCCGCCAGAGAGATTCGCCCCCGAGAGATACGCCTAGAGCGATCCGCCACAGTTCCCCGCCGACCCGATGGCCAAACCTCCCTCGCAGGCCCAAGCCGAAGTCGCACGCACGAGCCTGCGCCGCCGACTGCTGAAGTACGCGCTCGTCGCGCTGGGGCTGCTCGTCTTCACCGGCTACTTCGCGTTCCGCACGTACGTGTTCGACCCGCTCGAGGACGACGTCGAGGGCCA
>SCVU01000541.1 GCA_004296785.1 Planctomycetota bacterium | reverse complement strand
GTCGAAGCGGCGGATCGGATCGGAGTCGGCGGCGGAGCGGGGGGGCTGCATCGGCGTGCGACCATTCGATCGGCCGCCGCGCGGGCGCGCCAGCAGCGCGAGCGGAAAAACCGCTCGATGCGCTGAAAAACAGCGGCATGCGCGGCTTTTCCGCTCGCGATCGGCCCTGGCGGCCCCTGGGCGCGCGGGCACGGCCGTTGCCTGCGCGGCGCCCCACTCGAACATGAAGCTCCAAGCGCTGCTCGCCGCGTTCGCCCTTCCCGCACTGCTCGCGCCCCACTCCGCCGCCATCCTTCCCGCGCCGACTCCCGCCGGCGGCGTCGAGATCCTCAACGTCTCGTACGACCCGACGCGCGAGCTGTATGCCGAGTACGACAAGCTCTTCGCCGCGCACTGGAAGGCGAAGACCGGCGAGCGCGTCGAGGTGCGCCAGTCGCACGGCGGCTCGGGCAAGCAGGCGCGCGCGGTGATCGACGGGCTCGAGGCGGACGTCGTGACGCTCGCGCTCGCCTACGACATCGACACGATCAGTGCGAAGGGCAAGCTGCTCGCGGCCGACTGGCAACAGAAGCTGCCCGCCAACAGCGCGCCGTACACGTCGACCGTGGTGTTCCTGGTCCGCAAGGGCAATCCGAAAGGTCTGAAGGACTGGGACGACCTCGTGAAGCCGGGCGTGGAAGTGATCACGCCCAATCCGAAGACGTCCGGGGGCGCGCGCTGGAACTACTTGGCGGCCTGGGGGCACGCGCTGCGCAAGCAGGGCGGCGACCCGGCCAAGGCCGAGGCGTTCCTGCGCGCGCTCTTCGCCAACGTGCCGGTGCTCGACACCGGCGCGCGCGGTTCGACGAACACGTTCACGCAGCGCGGGATCGGCGACGTGCTGCTCGCGTGGGAGAACGAGGCGCTCCTGTCGCTGCAGGAGTTCAAGGATCAGGGGCTCGAGCTCGTCTACCCGAGCGTGTCGATCCTCGCCGAGCCGCCGGTCGCCGTCGTCGACAAGGTCGTCGACAAGCGCGGCACGCGCGCGGTGGCCGAGGAGTACCTGAAGCACCTGTACGTGCCGGAGGTGCAGGAGCTGCTCGCGCGCCACCACTTCCGCCCGCGCGACGCCGCGGCGCTGAAGAAGTACGAGCAGAAGTTCCCCGCGCTCGAGCTGTTCACCGTCGACGAGGCGTTCGGCGGCTGGGCCAAGGCGCAGCAGGAGCACTTCGCCGACGGCGGCAGCTTCGACCGCATCTACGCGCAGGGCCGCTGAGCCGCGGCGCGCGACTTCAGTCCGCGCGGCGCGCGTCCGAAAACCCTCCGCCGCTCTCGGCCGCCAGCCCCCCGATGTCCTCCAGTCGTTCGCACGCCGGCGTCCTGCCCGGCTTCGGGCTCTCGCTCGGGATCACGCTGACGTGGCTGTCGCTGATCGTGCTGCTGCCGCTGGCCGCGCTCGTGTTGCTGGCGGCCGAGCAGCCGTTCGAGCGCACGCTCGCGATCCTCACCGACGCGCGCACGCTCGCCGCGTACCGGCTGAGCCTCGGCGGCGCGCTCGTCGCCGCGCTCGTGAACACGGTCGCCGGCTTGCTCGTCGCGTGGGTGCTCGTGCGCTACGAGTTCCCGGGCCGCAAGCTCGTCGACGGACTGATCGACCTGCCGTTCGCGCTGCCGACCGCGGTCGCCGGCATCGCGCTGTCGGCCGTGTACGCGAAGAACGGCTGGGTCGGGCAGTGGCTCGAGCCGCTCGGCGTGCGCGCGGTCTACAACACGACCGGCGTCGTGCTCGCGATGATCCTCGTCAGCCTGCCGTTCGCCGTGCGCACCGTGCAGCCGCTGATCGAGGAACTCGAACCCGAGCTCGAGGAAGCCGCCGCCTGCCTCGGTGCGACGCGCCTGCAGACGCTGCGCCGCGTCGTGCTCCCGGTGCTCTTGCCCGGCGTGCTGACCGCGTTCGCGCTGTGCCTCGCGAAGTCCGCCGGCGAGTACGGGTCGATCATCTTCGTGTCGAGCAACCTCCCCGGGCGCACCGAGATCGCGCCGCTCTTGATCATGAACCGGCTCGAGGAGTTCAACTACTCGGCGGCCGCCGTCGTCGCGATCGGGATGCTGCTGATCGCGTTCGTCGCGCTGCTCGCGATCAACCTGCTGCAGGCGTGGACGCGCCGGAGCCAGGAGGCCTGAGCATGGGCGGCGGACTTCCAGCGCTCGCGCACGGCGGTGCGAAATCGCGCCGCGCCAAGCACCTGACGGAGCCGCGCTGGGTGCGCGTGCTCGCGATCGCCGCCGCGATCGCGTTCCTCTCGCTCGTGCTCGTGCTGCCGCTCGCCGTCGTTTGGTGGGAAGCGCTGCGCAAGGGACTCGGCCCGTTCTTCAGCGCGATCGGAGACTCCGACGCACTGGCCGCGGCGCGCTTGACGCTGTGGACCGCGCTCGTGTGCGTGCCGGTGAACACGGTGTGCGGCGTGGCGGCCGCGTGGGCGCTGACGCGCTATCGGTTCCGCGGGCGCCAGCTCCTGCTGACGCTGATCGACCTGCCGTTCAGCGTGTCGCCGGTGATCAGCGGCATGATCTTCGTGCTGCTGTTCGGCGCGCAGGGCTGGTTCGGCGCGTGGCTGTCCGAGCACGACGTCAAGATCGTGTTCGCGTTCCCCGGCATCGCGCTCGCGACGCTGTTCGTCACGTTCCCGTTCGTCGCGCGCGAGCTGATCCCGCTGATGCAGGCGCTCGGCTCGCAGGAGGAAGAGGCGGCGGTCACCCTCGGCGCGAGCGGCTGGCAGGTGTTCTGGCGCGTGACGCTGCCGAACGTCAAGTGGGGCCTGCTGAACGGCGTGATCCTGTGCAACGCGCGCGCAATGGGGGACTTCGGCGCCGTCTCCGTCGTCTCCGGTCACATCCGCGGCAAGACGAACACGCTGCCGCTGCACGTCGAGGTGCTGTACGGCGAGTACCAGTTCAGCGCGGCCTTCGCCGTCGCGGCGCTGCTCGTGTTGCTCGCCGTGGCGACGCTGTTCGCGCGTCACTTCGTCGCGTGGCGCATGGCGCGCGACCGCGCGGCCGTCGCGCGCGCCGACGCCGAGCCGTCCGAGTCCGTCGATTCCAGCGCACCGAGGGTCCCAGCATGAGGATCGAGATCGAGTCCATCGGCAAGCGCTTCGGCGCCGCGCAGGTGCTCACCGACGTCGACCTGTACGTCCCTTCCGGCGAGCTCGTCGCGTTGCTCGGGCCCTCGGGCTCGGGCAAGACGACGCTCTTGCGCGTGATCGCCGGACTGGAGAGCGCCGACGGTGGTCGCGTGCTCTTCGACGGCGAGGACGTCACCGAGCGGCACGTCGGCGAGCGCGGCGTCGGATTCGTGTTCCAGCACTACGCGCTGTTCCGGCACATGACGGTGACCGAGAACGTCGCGTTCGGCCTGCGCGTGCGCCCGCGTCGCGAGCGGATCGCCGACTCCGAGATCCGCGCGCGCGTCGCCGAGCTGCTCGAGCTCGTGCAGCTCAGCGCGTACGCGAACCGCTACCCGAGCCAGCTCTCCGGCGGCCAGCGCCAGCGCATCGCGCTCGCGCGCGCGCTCGCCGTGCGCCCGCGCGTGCTGCTGCTCGACGAGCCGTTCGGCGCGCTGGATGCGCAGGTGCGCGTCGAGCTGCGGCGTTGGCTGCGCCGGCTGCACGACGAGATCCACGTGACGAGCGTGTTCGTCACGCACGACCAGGAGGAGGCGCTCGAGGTCGCCGACCGCGTCGTCGTGATGAACCAGGGCCGCGTCGAGCAGGTCGGCTCGCCCGACGACATCTACCACCACCCGGCGACGCCGTTCGTCTACCGCTTCCTCGGCAACGTCAACCTGTTCGGCGCGCGGCTCGAGGGCGGGCGGCCGCGGCTCACCGGCGAGACGCTCGCTGCGCGCGACGCGGCGCCGGGAGCGGGCGCGTGCGCGTACGTGCGGCCGCACCGCCTCGACCTGTCGCGCCAGCCGCGCGGCGGCGACGCGCTCGAGGCGACCGTCGCGCACGTGCACGCCGCGGGACCGGTCGTGCGCATCGAGGTCTCCGATCGCGCGCAGCGCCCGGTGCGCATCGAGCTCTCGCACGAGCGCTTCCGCGAGCTGCGCGTGAAGAGCGGCGACCGCGTGTGGGTCGTGCCGCGCGAGATCCACGTCTACACGGACTGAGCGGCGTCCTTCGCGGCGTCGAGCTCCGCCTGCAGCTTCTCGATCTCGCGCGTCACGCGCAGGAAGCGGCGGCCGAACTCCGAGAGCCGGTACTCGACGCGCGGCGGGATCTCCGCGTGCGCGGTGCGCTCGAAGATGCCGGCGCGCGTGAACGCGCGCAGCCGGTCGGCGAGCACCTTCGCGCTGATGCCCTCGATGTGTCGCTCCAGCGCGCCCGGCCGGTGCACGCCGTTCGCGACCGCGCGCAGCACGCTGAAGCTCCAGCGGCAGCCGAGCACGTCCTCGAGCAGCGCGTCGACGCGCCGCGACTTGAGTTTCGGCATCGCCGCCAGCGCGCGCATGTCCTTCTGGTTCACGATTCCCAACCGATTGGTGCCCTACGCACGCGTTCGTGCCTGCTGTGGGCGAGCTGCGGAGTATGCCACGAAGTGCGGCGCGCCGAGAACGGCGCACCCACCCCGAACCAGGAGCACTGATGTCCCGCATCCAACCGATCGATCCCGCTCGCGCGACCGGCAAGGCCGCCGAACTCCTCTCCGCCGTGCAGAAGAAGCTCGGCGTCACGCCGAACATGATGCGCACGATGGCGAGCTCGCCCGCGGTGCTCGACGCGTACCTCGCATTCAGCGGCGCGCTCGCCGGCGGCAGCTTGAGCGCGAAGCTGCGCGAGCAGATCGCGGTCACCGTCGCCGAGGCGAATCGCTGCGACTACTGCCTGGCCGCGCACCACGCGATCGGCGCGCGCGTCGGACTGTCGCCGCGCGATCTGGAGCTCGCGCGCTCGGCCGACGCGGCCGATGCGAAGGCGAAGGCGGTGCTCGTGCTCGCGCGCGCGGTCGCGAAGAAGCACGGCGAAGTGAGCGACGCGGACGTCGCGAGCGCGCGCGCCGCGGGCCTGTCCGACGGCGAGCTCGCCGAGGTCGTCGCCAACGTCGCGCTGAACGCGTTCACGAACTCGTTCAACCACTTCGCGGCGACGGAGGTCGACTTCCCGGCGGTGAGCCCGGCTCTCGCGCGCTGAGTCGCGCGCCCGGCTCCGCGCGCTACGCGCGCCGCGTCAGCACGAAGCACGGCAGCTCCGGCGGCGCGAGCACGCGCACCGGCGGTCCCCAGAACCCGGCTCCGCGCGACACGTAGACGAGTCCGTCGCCCTCGCGGTGCAGTCCCGCGAGGAACGGATGGGCGAGCGCGACGAGTCCGTGGAACGGCCACATCTGGCCGCCGTGCGTGTGGCCGCACACGGCGGCGCCGGCGCCGGCGCGCACGAGCTCGCGCGCCTGCGCCGGCCGGTGTGCGAGTGCGAGCAGCGCGCGCTGCGGGTCGCGGCCCGCGAGCGCGCGCTGCACGTCGGCCGCGACACCGGGCGCGCGGTGCCCGGCGGATTCGTCGGGGATTCCGACGATGTCGAAGCTCGCGCCCGCATCGCCGATCGAGACGCGCTCGTTCTCGAGGACGCGCATGCCGAGCCGGCGCAGCTCGACGAGCCACTCCTCGACGCCGCTGTAGTACTCGTGGTTGCCGGTGACGAAGAGCGCGCCGTGGCGCGCGCGCAGCTTCGCGAGCGGTGCGGCCGCGTGGCGCAGCCGCGCGACCGGCGCGTCGACGATGTCGCCGGTGACGACGACGAGGTCCGGGCGCAGGCGATTCACGCGCTCGACTGTGAGCTCGCACTCCTGCTCACCGAACAGCGGCGCGAGGTGCAGGTCGGTGATCTGCACGATGCGCAGGCCTTCGAGCTCGCGCGGCAGGTTGGCGAGCGGCAGCTCGATCTCCGGTGTCGCCGGCTCGGTCAGCGTGCGCCGGTATCCGCCCGCGACGATCGCGGCCGAGCCGATGCCGACGCTCGCGGCCGCCGCGCGCGCGAGCAAGGCGCGACGCCCGGGATCGGGCGGTTGCGCGGATTTCGGCCGCACGCGCCCGCCGATGCCGCGCGCGAGTGCGAGCGCGCCGAATCCGAGCACCGCGTAGAAGACGAACGCGAACCACAGCCAGGTGCCGAGCGCGAGCTCGCGCGGCCATGCTTCGCCGAGGCGGCGCGCGACCGCGAAGTTCACGGCGACGAGCAGCGCGAGCAGCGCGATCGCGACGGCGAACGCGAAGCGCCAGGCGCGGCGGTCAGGCAGCACACGCGAGAGCCCGCGCCAGACCACCCAGTGCATGCCGGCGAGCACCGCGAGCGCGACGAGTGCGAACAGCCAGCCTTTGGAGCCCATGGGGCGCGGATCCTAGGCCGTTGCATGACGCCTGACCACGATGCGGTGAGCGCCGCGTGTACCATCGAGGTAGGTGCACGTGAGCAAGCTCCTTCGCTGGCTGTTCGCCTTCGCAGCGCTGCTGATCGCGAGCGCTTGCTCGCGACCACCGGAGCTGGCGCAGGGCCCGATTCAGCTCCAAGCGGCGCCGACGATCGTC
>SCVU01000540.1 GCA_004296785.1 Planctomycetota bacterium | reverse complement strand
CCAGCCCTTCCGAGAACCGCAATGGCGTTACCGAGCCAATTCCGGCGAACCGCCGGGATGCCGCGCCCACTACGATCCAATCGCGGCTCCAGCGCTCGCAGAACTCCGCCACGCCCGAACGCGTCGCCGGAAGCAAGTCGATGTACGCTCCCCACCGCTCTAGCGACGCGAGCAAGCGTTTGCGACGACGTCGAACGCGCGCCCCCAACGCCCGCAACGCATCTGCGTCACGCGAACGCTGCTGCGCCCGTGCGCCAAGGTCACGGATCCACTCAGGTGTTGGGTCGGCGTCTCTTCCATGCGTCGTCATGTCCGTCGGCCCAGCCTACACCGCGCAGCGTCCGACAAGCTTGCGGCGATGTTCGTCGCGACGGCTCCCATGCGAGAATTCCGCGATGCCGACAGCAACCAGCGAGCAGATCCAAGCCGTGCGGAAGTTCTGCGAGCACGCGAAAGCGGTCGAAGAGTCGTGGGGCTACTGGGAGGCCATGACCGGTTTCCCCGACGGCAACTTCGAGCATGGGAAGGCGATCCACGGCGTCGCTCCGGGGTTCATCTCGTACGCGCGGCGCGGGCTCTACGGCGATGCGTTGATGGGGATCGGGCGCCTTACAGATCCGGAAGTCATGCGGGGCGAACGCAACCTAGTGTGGACCGAAGCGATCCAGATCGGACTGTCGATCGCGGACCGCGAAGGTCGTTTCGCGTTGGAGGTGGCAAAGCGGGCCTTTGAAGAGAGTCTAGTGCGGTCGAACGTTCGTGAAGTCCGAAACAAGATCATCGCGCATCTCGACCGGGCCGTGGTCTTAGGTCAGGTTCGGCTCCCGGACTCTGACATCTGGGACGTGGGCACGGTGGTACGCGTCCTCGGATCGATGCGGTGCCGGCTCGAAGCGGTCATCGATTCGCGACCCGTCAGCGTGCCTGCACGCGAAAACGCGCACCAGGATCCCGCGGATCAGGAGCGGCGCAACGACGAGCTCGCGAGGCTCGCGGCGCTGGTTCCGCGCTCGCAGAGTGCTGCCGCGGTAACCGACGTCTAGCTACGCCCCCAGCGCCGCGCGCAGCCGCTGCTCGTCGCTGCGTGCGTAGCGCAGCGTGCTTTCGAACGAGCGGTGCAGTAAGGCGTCGCGAACGAGCGCGAGGTCGCCCGTGCGGCCGAGCAGCTCCATCGCGAAGCTGTGCCGCAGCGAATGCGGCGAGTACTTCTGCTCGACGCCCGCCCGCGCGAGCCACTCGGCGAGCTTCACCTGCGCGTGACGGTTCGTCAGCGGGCGCCCAGCGCGGTTCGCGAACAGCGGCCCCGACTTCCGATCGCCGATGAACCGCACGAGGATCTCGCGGATCTCCCGGTTGAGATAGACGCGGCCGCGCATCCCGCCCTTCGCCTTCTCGATGCGAATGGTCCCCGCGCGCAAGTCGACGTGCTCGACGTGAAGCGCGAGCACCGATCCGACGCGCAGCCCCGTCGCGGCGATCAAGTGGAAGAGCGCATGCTCGCGCGCCGCGATCGGTCCTTCTGCGGCCGCGAGCGTCGCGAGCAGCTTCTCGACGTCATCGGGTGGCATCGCGCGCGGCGGCGGAGTCGCGCAGGGCGCGCGCCGCACGAGTCGCGCAGCGTTCTGCGGCGCGAAGCCCGAGTCGTGCGCGAAGCGCAAGAGGCAGCGCATCGACGTGCGAAGCGCGTTCATCGTGCTGGTGAGCTTGGGCTTGCCGTCGTGGCGCTTGAGTGCCATCGGCGAGGCGAGGAAGCGCGCGACGATCGGCGGCGTGAGATCCGCGACCGTGTCGCTCGCGCCAACGCTCGCGAGCCACTGCGCGAACAGCTTCCCGTGCTGCTTCATTTGGTGGATCGCAGGCGCCGAGCGGCCGTCCGCTTCGAGCTGCAGGCAGTGCTCGGTGACGAGTTCGAGGACGTTCATGGGGATGGAGGCGCGAAACGCCGCCGCGAGGATTCGAGTCCCTCGCGACGGCGTTCTGCTGCGCGTGCTAGTCCTTGGCGCTGGGAAGCGGCGCCTGCGCGACGAGGCCCTGCTCGTGCGCCCAGAGGAGCGCGAGCCTCAAGACCCGGCGCGTCTTCGCGACGCCGACGGCCGCCTTCGGCTCGCCATCGCGCGTCGTCGTCACCGCCGGGCAATCGAAAAACCGCTGCACGCGGCTCACGGTGAGATCGACGAGCGCGACGTCGCTGCCGATCTCGCGACACGCCACCTTCAGCTCCGCGGTGTAGCCGCGCATCGTCCCCATCGAGTGCTCGCCGCCCGCGTCGAGCGCGGCGATGTAGCGCTCGCACAGCGTGCCGAGCGTGACGACGTCGGCCGCTGGCGACGCGCTTTCGGTCGACGCATCGGCCGGCGCCGTCTCGGCCGCGCGTCCCTTGCGCTTGGGCTTCGCGGCCTTCGCCTTCGGCGTTGCGGCCTCGACCGCTGCGCTGTCGCTCGACTTCGCGCGCGAGCGCTTCTTCGGCGGCGACTCGGGCTTCGGAGGTTCGCCCGTCGCGGCCGCGCACTTCTCGCACGCGGCGTTGCCATCGCGGTAGCTCAGGTTCGCGGACTCCGCCCCGCACAGATCGCAGCGCTTGAGCTCGGCGCTCGCGACGGGTTCGGACGAGGGCTTGGATTTCGTTCGGTTCTTCTTGGACGTCATGGTTTGGATCTCCTGACCCCCACCATGGGGATCGGATCACACTGAGCCTCGACGTCGCGCCGAGAGGAAGGTCGCTTGTGGCGATTCCTGGCGCACTTTCACGCACGCTCCCGATTGAGCGTTACCAATCAACGATGAGCGCCAACGTCGCTAATCCATCGCTCAATTGCACAATTCCAACGCAACATGCTTGAACTCGGCTATTGCCGGTATTTCAATTAGGCACATTCGCGGCGCGCGAACATCCGTCCCCACGCGCGCTACCCTTCTGTCCACACATCGGAGTTCTCCCCATGGCCAAACGAGCCGCCAACGTCACCGCTGAGAAGAAACGCGTCCGCCGGACCGCCGAGCAGATCATCGCCGACCTGCAAGCCGAGATCGTTCGCGTGCAAGCGCGCGCCGCGGCGAAGCAGATGAAGCAGTCCCCCACCTCGAAGTGCCTGCTCAACGCCATTCGCGCGATCGATGCCGGTCTCGCGACCGACGAGGAAGGCGCGGGCGCGCTCAAGCACGCGCTCGCCGACGCGCGCAAGCCGCTCGCGGCGTACTGCGATTCGAACGGTCTCAAGCTGCCCAAGCCGCGGCTGCCGCGCGGCCGCCGCCCGAACGCCTGAGCGGCGCTTCTCGGTCCATCCCCGACCCCGTGTTGGCTCACGCTGGCACGGGGTCGTTTCGTCTGTGCGCTGAGTAGCAGCGGACCCCACTCGGTCGTGCGGAAGGACTCGCACGGTCGCGGACAACCCTCCGCGCAATCCACCTCACAGAGTGGCGGCGCAATACTGACGCGAATCGATCCGGGACTCGATGTAGTCGCGCGCCGGGATTCCGAGGAGGGCAACGAGGAGGCGTGAAACCAGCGCTTGCATCTGCAGAGGCACCGAACCGTCAACAGAGGGAACTCTAGAACCGCCGAGAACGGCGAACCCGAGCGGTTCTCCGAAGAACAACCCTTCGTGAAGCGTCTCATTGCGGACCCGCGCGATGGCCGACGTCGAGGGGGCCGCCCAAGCCGGGATATTCATGTTGAACGCTCGACACAACTCAGCGACGCGATCCGAGTGTGCG
>SCVU01000539.1 GCA_004296785.1 Planctomycetota bacterium | reverse complement strand
GCTCGGGACGGAACAGGAGTGGATCGACACCGCGTTGCTCCGGCGGCCGGAGATCCAGGCAAGCGTGTGGCGGATCCGGGCGCTCGGCGATGAGGCAGGGCTTGCACAGCTCGCACCGTGGGAAGGCGCGAGCGCTGGCGTGGCCGCCGAACGCAGCGACGGCTGGCAGTTCGGTCCGGTCGTGGAGACCCCGCTTCCGTTGTTCGACGACGGATCCGCTCGTCGTGCGCGCAATGTCGCGGAACAGCTCGAGGCACGCCACGAGCTGACGTCACTCAAGCGGCGCATCGTCGAGGAGGTCCGCACGGCGCACGCTGCGCTCGCGGCGAGCACGACCAATCTTGCTCGCATCGAACGCGAGCTGATCCCGATCCAGCAGCAGCGGCGAGTGCTCGCGGAGGATGCCTACCGGGCGGGGCAAACCGACGTCACGCCGCTGTTCCTCGCGGAGCAGGATCTGCGCGTCGCCCGCACGCAGGCGATCGAAGTCGAGAAGCAAGGCGCGCGCGCGTTCGTGCAACTCCAGCGAGCCGTCGGCGGTCCGGGGATCGCGCGACGCGTCACCACCGACGCCGGAGCCCGCGTTGCGCCTGCCGCCGAGCCGACGGCCCAGGTCCTCCCGCCATCACCTGTTCGCTGAGGTCACGACCATGAACCAGAACACGACGCTCTCCGGACCGACGGCGATCACACGGTTGCTGTGGACTGCATCGGCGCTCGTTGCGCCGCTGTCCCTCCTCGCAGCGCTGTCGGGCTGCAGCGACTCCGATTCCGCGCCGGCTCTGACTTCCACCACCGCCGCGCAGGCGGCAGCTCACGATCACGACGGCGAGCACGACCACGACGACGCCTCGGAGAGTGGACATGCGGACGAGACCGCGCATGCCGACGAAGTCGTGCTGACCAGCGACGCCGTCGTGCGCTACGGGATCCTGACGCAAGTGGCGCGTCGCGAAGTCTTGCGCGCGACGATCGTCGCTCCGGCTCGAGTGGGCTTCGACACGGAGGCGATGGCGCACGTCGGTTCGCCGCTGCGCGGGCGGGCCATCGACGTGCGGGTCCGCGTCGGCGACGCGGTGAAAGTCGGGAGCGAGCTCGTGATCGTCGAGAGCCCTGAACTCGGCGAAGCGCAAGCGGAGTTCTTGCAGCGTCGCGTCGCCGTACAGACCGCCGAGCCCGCGGTCGACTTGACGCGCGTCACCTGGGACCGCGCGCGGGGACTGTACGAACGCTCGCAGGGCATTTCGCTGACCGAGGTGCAACGCCGCGAGGCCGAGCACAAGGCGGCGATCGCCGCGCTGAAGGCAGCCGAGTCCGCGCGCACCGCCGCGGCCGATCGCCTGCGAATGCTCGGCATGGACAGCGCGGCGATCGCCGCGCTCGCCACCAGCGGCGAGGTGCTTCCGCGGTTCACGATCCGCGCGGCGATCCACGGAGTCGTCGTGCAACGCGAGGTGACGCTCGGCGAATTGGTGAGCCCGGAGCGGGAGTACCTGATGGTGCTCGCCGACGCGACCAAGCTGTGGGTACTCGCCGACGTCCCGGAGACGCGGCTGCTCAACGTGCGGGTCGGGGCCGCCGCGTGGATCAGCGTCGGTTCACCCGGAGACGAAGGGCACCGACGCGCCACGGGATCGGTGACGTTCATCTCGCCGTTCGTCGATCCGACGACGCGAACCGCGCAGGTTCGCATTGGAGTTCCGGCGCAGGACGTCGGACTGCGTCCCGGGATGTTCGCGCAGGCGGAGATCGTCGTCGGTCCTGCGGAGCGCTCCCCTGCCGAGGCCGCGATCGTGGTTCCCGAGGAGGCCATCCAGACCATCGACGGCGCTGCCGTGCTCTTTGTCCCGGTCGACGGCGAGGCGAACACCTACCGCAAGCGCGCGATCGCCATCGGCACGGCAGTCGGCGGACTCGTTCCGGTGCATTCGGGACTCACCGAGGGCGAGCCGTTCGTCAGCGCCGGCACGTTCATTCTCAAGGCAGAGCTCGGCAAGGGTGCCGCAGCGCACGAGCACTGAGCACCGGAGGCCACATGCTCGAAGCACTGCTCCGTCTTTCCATCAGGCACCGCTGGTCGGTCGTCGTGCTGACCGCGCTGCTCGCGGCCGTCGGCGTGTTCCAACTGCGGCGCTTGCCGATCGACGCCGTTCCGGACATCACGAACAACCAGGTCCAGGTCAACGCGCTCGCGCCATCGCTGTCGCCGTTCGAGGTCGAGAAGCAGGTGACGTTCCCGATGGAGAACGCGCTCGCCGGCATCCCAGGCCTCGAATACACGCGATCGCTCTCGCGCAACGGGTTCGCACAGGTCACGGCCGTCTTCGAGGACGACGTCGACATCTACTTCGCGCGGCAACAAGTCGGCGAGCGGCTGCGCGAAGCGACGGGCGCTATGCCCCCGGGCGTCGAGACCGTGCTTGGGCCGATCGCGACCGGGCTCGGCGAGGTGTACATGTACACGGTCGAGTACGAGCACCCGCGAGGTATCGGTGCGGAGATCCGGGACGGCGCACCGGGCTGGCAGCCGGACGGCGCGTATCTGACGCCCGAGGGCGCGCGCCTCTCGAACGACGTCGAGCTCGCCTCCTATCTGCGCGAGGTCCAGGACTGGATCATCCGGCCACAGCTCAAGAGCGTGAAGGATGTCGCTGGCGTCGACGCGATCGGCGGATACGTCAAGCAGTACCACGTCCAGCCCGACCCGATGAAGCTCGTGTCGTACGGGCTCACGTTCGCGGACGTCGTGGAGGCGCTCGAGAAGAACAACGTGTCCACTGGGGCCGGCTACGTCGAGCACAAGGGCGAGTCGTATCTCGTGCGCGCGACTGGCCGGATCCAGTCGATCGACGAGATCGAGACCATCGTGATCGGTGCGCGCAACAGCGTGCCGATCTACGTGCGCGACGTGATCGCTCCAGGGGGCGTCGGTATCGGACGCGAGCTGCGCACCGGCTCCGCGAGCGAGAACGGGCGTGACGTGGTCGTCGGCACGGCAGTCATGCTGATCGGCGCAAACAGCCGCACGGTGGCCGCGGCCGTCGACGCGCGCATGGACGACATCCGCCGCTCACTACCGGTCGACATCCGTGCGAAGACGGTGCTGAATCGGACGAAGCTCGTCGACGCGACGATCGCGACGGTGCGGAGGAACCTCGTCGAGGGCGCAATCCTCGTCGTGGCCGTGCTGCTCGTCATGCTCGGGAACTGGCGCGCGGCCGTGATCTGCGCGCTCGCGATCCCCCTTTCGATGCTGATGACCGCGACGGGCATGGTTCAGGGGCGTGTCAGCGGCAACCTCATGTCGCTGGGCGCAATCGACTTCGGGCTGATCGTCGATGGCGCGGTGATCATCGTCGAGAACTGCCTGCGACGGATCGCCGAGGAGCAGCACGCCAAGGGGCGCCTGCTGTCCCTCGAAGAACGCCTCGCCGTCGTGTTCGACGCCTCGAAGGAAGTCCGCCGGGCCACTGCGTTCGGCGAGGCGATCATCATCACGGTGTACTTCCCGATCCTCGCGCTCTCTGGGGTCGAAGGGAAGATGTTCCACCCGATGGCACTGACGGTGATCTTCGCGCTGATCGCCGCGTTCGTGTTGTCGCTGACGTTCGTGCCCGCGATGGTCGCGCTGTGCATTCGCGGCCGCGTGACCGAGAAGGACATGTTCCTCGTGCGCTGGGCCAAGGCCGCGTACGCGCCCGTCGTGCGAGCGGCCGTGCGAGTTCGCTACGTGATCGCGGTCGCCGCGGTTGCGGCGTTCCTCGGAGCGGTGGCACTGTTCGGTCGACTCGGTCAGGAGTTCGTTCCGACCCTCGACGAGAAGGACATCGCGATGCACGCGATGCGCATCCCGTCTACGGGTATCACGCAGTCGCAGGCGATGCAGTTCGACGTGGAGCGCATCGTGTCGGCGATCCCCGAGGTCGCGTTCACTTTCTCGAAGACGGGGACCGCCGAGCTCGCAT
>SCVU01000069.1 GCA_004296785.1 Planctomycetota bacterium | reverse complement strand
GCTCTTCCGATCTCGCTGCGAGCTCAATTCGACGAGCTCGACTTCGACGCGTTGCGCCTGCCAGCTCAGGCTCGCGCGATCCGGCTCGCGCACGTCGCTCACCACGAGCTCGAACGTCTCCTGCGCGACGGCGCCGGCGCGACCGCTCGCGCGCGGCGACGAAGGGCGCACATACATCGGTGCCGACGTGTGGATCGCGACGGGGAGCGTCAGCAAGTGGGACGATGCGCCGCTGCGTGCGACGATCGAGATCCGCTGCTCGTTGTCGCCGACGTTGAGCCCGCGCAGACGGAACTCGATGCCCGCGAGCGCCCCTGGCGCGATCTCCTTGTGCTGCGGCGCCTGGAACGTCAGGCACGTGCAGCTCGTCGAGCCCTTGTCGACGATGACGGTCTCGTTCGTCACGTTGCGGACCTGGAACTGGACGAGATCGGTCGCGCCGAGCCCGACGCTGACGAGCGGGCGCGCGACGACGGGCTCGATCAGCACGCGATCGGAGCGCTGGATCGCGTCGGCGGCATCCGCGGGCGGCGCGGCCGGAGCCGCGGCGCCGTGAGCGCGCGCGCAACCGCTCACCGACCACGCGAGCGCGACGAGCGCCCCCGTCGCGAGCGCGCGCGTCGCGGCGGCGCGGCGCCGCAGCATCCATGCGGCGGCGAAGACGGCGGCGCCGCCGAGCATTGCGAGGCCGAGCGTGCGACGCAGCGAGTCGTGCCGCGCCGTCCATGTGCGCGGCACGAGGTAGACGCCGAGCCGAGCGCGCGCGCGCAGCGCGTCGGGCGTCATGAAGAAGCTCTCGACCGGCGGCGACCACAGCATGTACTGCGCGTCCGAGCGTCGGCGCGCGACGCCGAGGTGCGCGCGCGCCTCGTCCTCGCCGAGCACGACGAGGAACGGCTCGCGACCCGCGATCGCCGCGAGGTCGACGTCCGCCGGCACGGGGACGTAATCGAATCCATCGCGCTCGAGCTGACGCACCAGCGCGTCGACGCCGACGCGTTGCTCCGGCAGGTTCCGCAGCGCCTGTTCGAACGGCACGCGCCGCCCTCCCAGCAGGTGCAGCACCGTGACGCACATCTGAGTGCAGTAGCTCTCGTTCAGATCGAACACCTCGCGCCCGCGTAGCAGCTCGCGTTGGAACGAATCCGCGTCGATCCCGGGCCACAGCGCGCCGCGGGCGGCGATCTCCGCGGCGGCCGCGGCCAGTTCCTGCGCGACGTTGCGCGTGACGAGCTCGGCCGCGTCGAGTTCGAGCGTCTCACCGTCGAGCGCGAGCTCGCGCGCGGCCTGCAGCAGCATCGCGTCGGCGCCGGCCGCGGTTGCGTAGCGCTCGTTGCTCGCGCCCTGGATCAGGCCGAAGCCGCGCGCGAGCGCGAGGATCGACGCGCCGTCGAGGCGCGCAGTCTCCGCATGGTCGAGGGCAACGCGGAACGTGAGCCTGCGGTCCTCGTCCGCCGGCGCATCGGGCAGCGCGGCGAGGTGCAGCGTGTAATCGGCCCGGCGCGGCAGGAACACGCCGCCCGGCGCCGCGATCCAGTCGTGCATCTCGAGCTCGTGGATCGCTCCCTGGGCCTTCGACGCGCTCGTCACGCGCACGCAGCGCCGCTGTGCGATCTCGATCGTGAGGTACGAAATCCGCTCGCGGTCGACGCCGCTGAACAGCGAACCGTCGAGGCTCGTGTCGCGCGGGAAGCGCAGCACGGCGCGACCCTCGGGCGTGAGCGAGAATTCGAGTTCGCCCTTCGCGTCGGCGACCTGCGCGAGCGCGGCCCACGGCGTGATGCCGCAGTACCCGACCAGCTCGCGCGGCCAGAACGGTTCGTCGAGTCCCCAGTACTTGCGCGTGATGCCGATGTCTGCGTTCTCGGTCAGCACGCGCAGTCCGAGCGCGCCGGACCAGTACAGCGCCGCGCGAGGCAGCGGATCCTCGCGTTCGCTCGACAGGTGGCCGAGCCAGCTGATGTCCGCGAACTGCGCGCCGCGCACCGCGGAGTGCGAGCGCTGGCGATACGCCGCGCCGCGTCCGTCACGTGCGGCCTCGACGAGCGCGGACACGGTCCAGCTCGCGGGGACCGGCAGATCTGCGCGGCCCGCGAGCTCGAGCCCCGTGACCTCCGAGCGGACGTCGAGGCCGTGGATCGCGAGGCGCGACAGCACGTTCAGCGCTTCGCTGCGCTCGTCGGCCGCTGGCCTCGCGGTGACCGGGACGGGCGACGCGTCGGTGGACGCGGTGAAGATGCACAGGACGAGCGAGAGGCGCAGCATGGTTGCGTGGTTCTGGTGCGGGGCGGGGGCCGACGCGCGACGGTCGACCGGTGGGGGTCCGGAAGTGGCGGGCCGAGGTGCACCTCGACCCGCCCTCACTCACGTCGCGTGGAGTCGGACCGCGTTCCGCGCGACTTCGTCGCAGCGCTGGCGCGCGGCGCTTCTACGGGCACGTCGCTTCGAAGCACGTGCCGCCGATGGTGGCCGGACCCGTGCAGTCGAGGTTCGCGTACTTCGTCATCTGCCCGCAGTTCGTCGCGACGGTCTGCGCGCACTCGGAAACCGTGACCACGCGCTTGCACAGGCGCAGCTGCAGGTTCTTCGAGCACTTCGTGCCGGCGACGCAGTCCTGGCAGTTGCCGGCGTTCGGCGTGCACTTCCAGTAGACCGGGACCGGATCGATGTCTCCGCCCGTCACGATCGCGGCCACTTCGCTCTGCGGGAGCGTCGTCGTCGTCGGTGCCGCCGTGGCGAACAACGCGATGCCGAGCAGTCCGACGGCCAGGGAGATCAACAGCTTCATGAGCGTTCTTTCTCGTCCTCGATGGGACGTTTCTGGAACAGGTTGGGAACACTCGTTCGATGCGCTCCGAGAGGTCGAGCGCACAGCATGCGGAGTTTCACTCTCCAGTCGTGATCACGACGTCGTCGT
>SCVU01000068.1 GCA_004296785.1 Planctomycetota bacterium | reverse complement strand
GGCTACGTCTTCAAGATGTACCTGCCGGACGCGACGGCCGGTACGACGGGCGCGATCCCGGAAGACGTGGCGGGTGGTGCGACGGCCGGTACGGAGCCGAACCCGAACAACTGCGAGATCCTCTGGTGCTGCTACGCGTGGCCGATCGACGCGGGCAAGTCGGGCAACCGCTGCTTCTTCATCAACCAGGACGGCGACGTGCTCCAGTTCGGCAACAAGGCCGGCGTGTACAACGGCGCGGTCGCGGCCCCGGGCTTCGACGCGGTGTACCAAGTGGCCGGTGACATGGCGAGCACCGTTGGTCTGAACGGCGCTTCGTCGGACGGCGAATCCTGGACGGTCCTGCAGTAAAAAGCTGCAGACCTTCCGGTCGGCGCGTGGGCGCGGTCGAGCGATCGACCGCGCCCACGCGCTTTTTCTGCTTCACGCAGGTTCCGCCGGCAGGCCGAACAGCGCGCTCGCGTTGCGCGTCGTCGCCGCGGCGATCGCTTCGAAGGTGCCGCCGCGCAGCCGCGCGAGCTCGTGCACGACGCTGCGCACGAACGCGGGCTCGTTGCGCTTGCCGCGCCGGTCCTGCGGCGCGAGGTACGGGCAGTCGGTCTCGACGAGCAGCCGATCCTCGGGCACCGCGCGCGCCGCGGCCTTCAAGCGCTCGGTCTTCGGGTACGTGAGCACGCCGGAGAACGAGATGTGGAAGCCGAGCTCGAGGTAGCCCGGCAGTTCCTCCGCGCCGAGGCTGTAGCAGTGCATGACGCCGCGGCGCGCGCCGTGCTCGCGCAACAGCTGCAGCGTGTCCGCGTGCGCGTCGCGGCAGTGCACGACGAGCGGCTTGTCGAGCTCGCGCGCCAGCGCGACGTGCCACGCGAACGAAGCGCGCTGCGCCTCGCGCGGCGAGAACTCCTTGAAGTAGTCGAGCCCGGTCTCGCCGACGCCGACGCACTCCGCGCGCGCGCACAGCTCGCGCACGCGCGCGCGCGCCACCGCATCGCTCGCCGTCGCGTCGTGCGGGTGGATGCCGGCCGTCGGGTGCAGGCCCGCGCGGCCGCGGCACAGCTCGAACGCCGCCTCCGACGAGCGCACCTCGGTCCCCACGACGATCATGCGCGTCACGCCGGCCTCGCGCGCGCGCGCGAGCATCGCCTCGCGGTCGGCGTCGAAGCTGTCCCAGAAGACGTGCGCGTGCGTGTCGGTGAGCATCGGGATCTCGATCTCGCGCTCGCTCGAGCGCGGCGCGGCCTCAGCGGCAGCTCTTCGCGACGAGGTCGTCGAGGAACAGCGCGAAGTTCTCGTCGGCCTCGCGCTCGAGCACGCGCGCGAGCGTCGCGCAGCGGCCGGCGAACTTCTTGTTGCCGGCGAGCGAC
>SCVU01000538.1 GCA_004296785.1 Planctomycetota bacterium | reverse complement strand
ATCGGCCTGCTGTACCCGCTGTACCTCTACTACCGCAAGGTCTGGGTCTGCCCGGCCTGCGGCGCGCGCGACCCGCTGTAGGTCGCAGCCACTCGCAAGCTCCGCGAGAAGCACTTCCGAACTCCGATGTCCGACTCGAAGTCTACCCGCAGCGCCATCCCGCTCACCGTGCTCGTGCTCTACGGGCTCGTGGTCGCGGCGACGTTCACGCTGTGGTTCGTGTTCACGCCCGTCGACCGCGGTCCGATCGCGGTGACGACGCTCGCGTTCCTGCTGTTCGTGCAGACGGGCTACCTCGCGCTGTTCCTCGCCGGCTACCTGTCCGACGGACTGCAGCGCGCGCTGCCCGCCGCGACGCGCGTGATCGTCTCGCTCGCGTGGACCGCGTACGCGCTCGTCGGCTGCGCGACGATCGCGCTGCTCGGCGGCATCGCGGCGGCCGCGGGCATCGATCCGCTGCCGAAGCTGCTCGCGCTCTTGTTCGGCGAGTTCGTCGTGTTCGCGCTGCCGACGGGCCTCTTGTTCGGCTTCGGCGCGGCCATCGGCACGAGCGACGCCGCGCGCGAAGCCGTGCGCGGCGCGTCGATCGACTCCGGCCGCTCGCTGCAGCGCTTGTCGGGTCTGCTGCGCGAGCGCTCGCCGCGCACCGAGCTCGCCGAGGCCGACCGCATCGCGCGCGATCTCGAAGCGGCGCGCGCGACGCTCGCCCACGCGCCGCTCGCGCTGACCGAGCGCATCAGCGGCTCCGCGCAGCCCGCGTTGTACGAGCTCGACCGACTGGCCGAGCAACCGTGGCCGGAGGATCCGGCCGCGCGCGCGACGCACGTCGCGTCGATCGCGCGCCTGGTCGGCGACCTGCGCCGCGCCCTCTCCCCCGCCCTCGTCGCCTAACCGCACCTCCATGCCGATCCTGGACCTGATCGAGTTCTTCGACCCCTCCGGCGAGATCATCGTCGTCAAGCAGCCGCACGCGGGCTCGGGCGAGTTCCGCCTGGGCAGCCAGCTCGTCGTGCAGGAGAGCCAGGTCGCGGTGTTCTACCGCGACGGCAAGGCGCTCGATCAGTTCGGCGCGGGCCGGCACACGCTGACGACGCTGAACCTGCCGCTGGTCGGCAAGCTCGTCGGCCTGCCCTTCGGCGGGCAGTCGCCGTTCCGCTGCTACGTCTACTTCCTCGCGACGAAGACGTTCACGAACCTCGGCTGGGGCACGTCGACTCCCGTCCTGTTCCGCGACGCCGAGTTCCGCATGGTCGCGCTGCGCGCGCACGGCGCGTACTCGATCCGGATCGCGCAGCCGGCGCTGTTCCTGCAGACGATCGTCGGGACGAAGGGCATCGAGACGACGCACGCGCTCGAGCAGTTCTTCCGCACCGTGATCGTGTCGCGGCTCAACGAAGCGCTCGGCAAGGCGCTGCGCTCGGTGCTCGATCTCGCGGCGAAGTACAACGAGGTCGGGCTCGAGGTGCGGCGCACGGTCAAGGCCGATTTCGAACAGTACGGGATCGAGCTCGTCGACATCCTGGTCGAGGCGATCAGCCTGCCGGACGACGTGCAGCAGATGGTCAACCGCGCGACCGGTGTCGCGGCGCAGGACGCGGACAAGTACCGCGCGATCGCGATCTCGGATGCGGTGCGCGACGCGGCGAAGAACCAGGGCGGCGGCGGCGGAGGGAGTGGGCTCGGAGACGGGCTCGGGCTCGCGCTCGGACTGGGGCTCGGACGCGAGATGGCGCGCGCGGTTGCGGCGCCGACGGCGGTTGCGAGCGTCGCTGCGGTCGAGCGGATCAGCGCGGGTGATGTGCGCGCGCGGCTCGGCGAGCTGAAGGCGCTGCGCGACGAGGGGCTGATCAGCGACGCAGACTTCGAAGAGCAGAAGCGGCGCTGGCTCGGGCAGATGTAGGCGCGGCGTGCGGCGTTCGCTCACGTCGACGCGCCTCGCATGCGTACTCACGTGCGCAGTGGTCGCGTCTTGCGGCGACCCCCGCGCGCTCGAGTACACGGCGGTGGCGCCGACGCGGGATGAACTCGTCGGGCGCTACGAGCTAGTTTCGTGGCAGAGTTCCCTTCCGCCACAATTCGACAGGATCCGCGCGCCGGGCTTCGAGTGTTTCGTCGCACTTCACGCCGACGGCAGGTTCGATGCGGTGAACGTGCTTGGTCACGGATCGACGAGCGACGCACACGACGCGCTGGTCTCGGCGACGGGCAACTGGAGCGTCCAAGAAGTGGCCACCCTCGGCAACGCGTCTGGAAGTGAAATACGGCCGATCTGGGGCGTGCGGTTCTCGAGCGATCCACAGGTCCTCGACGCCTCGTGCATGCGCGACCTGCTCGACGACGCTCCGCCGAGACGTTTGGCGTTCGTCTTCGGAGATCCAGACAACGGCGAGGGCATGATCCTGCGCAGACGTCCTTGACTCGCTACGACGAGTACTCGGAGCCAACTCGGTGCGCTTGGTGCTGCGAGTCGCGATGCAAGCTCGTGCGGAGGGAGCCGCTAGCGCCGGAGGCGCGGCCTCAACGCCTGACACAGGACTCGCGGCCCCGCGACGATCGAGCCGCCGCGCAGCCACTCGGCTCCCCCGCCGACGTCCGTGACCTCGCCGCCGGCCTCCTGCACGAGCAACGCGCCCGCCGCGACGTCGTGCGGCGACAGGTGCAGCTCCCAGAACGCATCGAAGCGCCCCGCCGCGACGTACGCGAGGTCGATCGCCGCCGACCCCATCCGCCGCAGACCGCGCACCTCGTAGAACACGCGCGAGAAGTTGCCGAGGTTGTCCTCGATCCCCTGCGCGCGCATCTCGTTGCGCTTGTACGGGAATCCCGTCGCGACGACCGACTCCGAGAGCGCGCTCGCCGCGCTGACGCTCAGCCGCCGCGCTGCGCCCGCTCCGAAGTGCGCCGTCTCGAGCCACGCTCCGCCGCCGCGCGTCGCGTGAAACGTCTCGGAAAAGCGCGGCGCGTGCACGACGGCGACTTGCGGCGCGCCGTCGGCGTACAGCGCGATCGACGCGCAGAACGCCGGGAGCTCGTGCACGAAGTTCGTCGTCCCGTCGAGCGGATCGACGAACCAGCGCGGCCGACCGTCGGCGGCGTCGCGCACCTCCTCCTCGGCCTCGATCGCGTGGTCCGGAAACGCCGCGCGGATCGCCGCGACGATCGCGCGCTCGGCTTCGACGTCGGCGCGCGTGACGAGATCGCGCGCGCTCGACTTGCGCGTGATGCCCTCGCGCGCGATCTCGCCGAGATAGCGCAGGTGGATCGCGCCGGCCGCGCGCGCCGCTGCGAGCGCGACATTGCGCGCGCGCTCGAGGTCCAAGCGGGGCACGGAGCCGTGCGAAGGGGCGTCCGTCACGGCAGCCGCTCGACGAGGAACCGCACGATCTCGTCCTGCATCGGCTTCCAGCACGAGTTGTTCAGGCCGTCGACGTCCGGGTAGTTGACGAGGATCGCGAACACGCGCTCGCGTCCGTCGAGCGACGTCGCGATCCCGGAGAGCGAGCTCGTGCCGCCGATGAAGCCGGTCTTCGCGCGCACGCGGCCCGCGGAGGGCGTGCCGACGAGGCGCTTCTCGAGCGTGCCGGTCTGTCCGGCCAGCGCGAGCGAGCCGCGCCACAGCGCCGCGGATTCGCCGCCGCTCGCGAGCACTGCGTGCACGAGCGCGGATAGCTGGCGCGCGCTGATCCGGTTGTCGCGCGACAGTCCGGAGCCGTCGACCTGCACGAGCCCATCGGAGGACACGCCGAGCGCCGCGAGCGCGCGCGCCGTCGCTGCGCGACCGCCCGCG
>SCVU01000537.1 GCA_004296785.1 Planctomycetota bacterium | reverse complement strand
TCAACGTCTTCAATCTGTCCGGCGAGTACGGCTACGGCTGGTGCGCGCCGTCGACGCCGCCGTGCGCGGGCGCGACGTCGATCGCGTTCCCGGTGAAGAAGGGCGAGCAGCTGCGCTTCGTGCTCAACGCGATGGCGTCCGACCACTGCTTCGACACGCCGAACGGCCTGACGACGGTCGCGCTGTCGAACTGGAGCTTCACGCCCGAGGTGCTGCCGACCGTGTTGAACGTCGACGCGACCTTCGCGAGCTCGACGCAGGTCATCGCGATCCACGGCGACGATTTCGAGCCGACCAGCCAGGTGCTGCTCGACGGCGTGCCCGAGCCGATCGTCTCGCAAACCGCCGACACGCTGCTGATCCAACCGGGCGTCGACGCGCCGGGCTGGCGCGACGTGACGGTGACGAACTCCGCGGGGAGCACGACGGCGGTCGACGCGATCGAGCGCTGGCCTTCGCTGAGCGCGAAGATCCAGCACGTGAGCACCGTCTACCACATGCCGTTCACGCTGCGCTTCGCAGGCGGCGGCAACTGGTGGCTCGCGGTTTCGGCCAGCGCGCTCGCGAGCCCGCTGCCGCTCGGTCCGGGCATCGGCTACGGGTTGTTGCTCGCGCCGTCGCACGCACTCGCCGTGGTCCGCTCCGGCGTGATCCCGTCCACGACGGTGTGGGGTGTGAGTTACCTCGAGTGGCCGTACGACGCCGCGCTGTCGGGCGTCGCGATTCCGCTGCAGGGCTTCATGCAGCACTCGACGGGCGCGCTGAGCTTCACGAACCTCGTGCTGCCGATCGCGCCGTAGCGCCCGGGGCGCGGCGATTCAGCTCCACAGGCCGCGCACGACCGATTCGAGCGCGGCCCGTGCGTTCTCGCCTTCGACGCCGGCGAGCAGCGACGCGAGCGCGGTGAGCACGTCGCGCTGGTTCTGCAGCGCGCGGAATCCGCGCACGTCGAGCGGCTCGCGCTCCCACAGCGCCTGCGCCTCGCTCGGCAGCGAGCTCGTCCACGCGTCGAACGCCGCGCGATCGAAGTCCGCGCGCCGCACGATCGACAGCAGCGCCTTCGCGATGCGCTCGGGCTCGCCCCACGCGAGCACGCCGGTCGACGGCGCGCGCAGCTTCGCGCGCAGCGCGTCGACGAACGCGCGCTGCTCGTCGAGCGAGAGCTGCGGCGAGCGCGCGAGGAACTTCAGCAGGTCCGCGGTGTGCGCGACCGAGTGGCGCCAGCCGACGCGTTCGTCGTAGCCGCGCACGTCGTGCTCGTCGCGCAAGTACGCGAGCGCGGCCGCGCACAGCGCGTCGTGCTCGGTCGCCGACAGGAACGCCTGCTGATTGTCCGCCGCGGCGAGCGTCGAGAGCAGCAGCGCGGAGAACGAGCGCTCGAGCACCCGGTCGCCGTCGACCTCGCCGATGCCGTGGCGCAGGTTCGCGCACAGCCGCGCGACGAGCGCGCCGCGCGCCGCGGCGTCGAGCACCGGCGCTCGATAGGCCCACGCCGTGAGTCCGTCGATCGCAACGTGCTCGCGCCAGGCCGGATCGGGATTGCCGAGTTCGGCCACGAGCTCGTCGACGAGCGCGGGGAGCTCGCTCGCGGCCGGCGCGGGGAACTTCTGCTCGCGCTGCGCCTCCCACCACGCAAGCGAATGACCCGAACGCGCGGACGCGCACGCGCACGCGCCGAGCGACAGACAGACGAGCAGCAGCGCGCGCATCATGCGGGGACCGGCGTGCCGAGTCGTTGCGTCGCGGCGCGGAAGAGCTGCTGCAGGCGGCGCGTCAGCGGTCCGGGCTGCCCGTCGCCGATCTTGCGCCCGTCGAGCTCGACGACGTGCGCGAGCTCCCCCATCGTGCCGGTCGTGAACAGCTCATCGCACGCATACGCGTCGGCGAGCGAGAGCCGCCGCTCGCTCGCCGCGATCCCGTGCTCGCGCGCGAGCTTCAGCACGAAGCCGCGCGTGATGCCGGGCAGGCACGCGTCGGGCTGCGGCGTCGAGAGCTCGCCCGCGCGCACGACGAACACGTTCGTCGCGTTCGTCTCGGCGAGGAAGCCGTCGACGTCGAGCATCAGCGCCTCGTCGACGCCCGCGCGCTCCGCGTCGATCTTCGCGAGGATGTTGTTGAGCAGGTTCGCGTGGTGGATCTTCGAGTCGAGACACTGCGGGCTGTTGCGCCGCCACGCCGAAGTCACGAGGCGCAGTCCCTTGCCGCCGAACACCGGCGCCTTCCATTCGGCGAGCACGATCAGGCACGCGCCCTTGCGATTGTTCGACGGGCTCATCCCGCTCGTCACCTTCTCGCCGCGCGTCAGCGTGAGCCGCACGTGCGCGCCGTCGCGCATCCCGTTCGCCTTCAGCGTCTCGAACAGCGCGGCGCGGATCGCGTCGCGCGACGGGACGTCGGCGAACGCGAGCGCCTTCGCGGACGCGTGCAGCCGGTC
>SCVU01000536.1 GCA_004296785.1 Planctomycetota bacterium | reverse complement strand
GCTCCAGGCCGTCCTCGAGGTTGATCGAGTTGACGATCGAGCGGCCGCCGCACAGTGCGAGCGCGGCCGCGAGCACCGGCGTCTCGGTCGAGTCGATCGTCAGCGGCAGCGCGACCTCGCTGCGGTAGCGCTCGACGACCTTCGTCATGTCCGCGACCTCGTCGCGACCGACGTACGCGGTGCACACGTCGAGCACGTGGCTGCCCTCGCGCAGCTGCTCGCGGCCCATCTGCACCATCGCGTCGACGTTGCCGCCGAGCAGGTGCTCGCGGAACGCCTTCGAGCCGTTCGCGTTGCTGCGCTCGCCGACGAACAGCACCGAGTTGTCCTGGAACAGCGGCACCGCCGAGTAGATCGACGTGACCTGCGGCTGGTGCGCGCTCTTGCGCCGCTTCGGCTCGCGCACGCCGAGCGCCTTGGCCGCCGCCGCGATGTGCTCGGGCGTCGTGCCGCAGCAGCCGCCGATCATGCCGAGGCCGTCCTCGTCGACGAAGCGCATCAGCCAGTCGGCCAGTTCGGCCGGCGTCAGCGGATAGAACGGCTTGCCGTCGACGAGCTGCGGCAGGCCCGCGTTCGGGTACACGCCGATGCGCTTGCGGCAGGTCTGGCCGAGCAGGCGCACGTGCTCGCTCATCTCGCGCGGCCCGGTCGCGCAGTTGATCGACAACAGATCGATCGGATACGGATCGAGCAGCGCGATCGCCGCGCCCATCTCGGTGCCGACGAGCATCGTGCCCGTCACTTCCATCGTCACGCTGACGAGGATCGGCACGTCGCGCTTCAGCGCCTCGCGCGCGCGCAGCGTCGCGTTGATCGCCGCCTTGATCTGCAGCGGGTCCTGGCAGGTCTCGATCAGGATCCCGTCGACGCCGCCCTCGATCAGGCCGAGCACCTGCTCCTCGTAGCTCCCGCGCAGCTTCGCGTACGCGATCTGGCCGAGCGTCGCGAGCTTGGTGCCCGGGCCGAGCGAGCCGAGCGCGAAGCGCGGTCGGTCCGGCGTCGAGAGCTTCTCGCAGGCCTCGCGCGCGATGCGCGCGGCCTTCGCGTTGAGCTCGCGGCAGCGCTCGGCCAGGCCGAATTCGGCCAGCGTCAGCACCGAGCCGCCGAACGTGTTCGTCTCGACGGCGTCGGAGCCCGCGGCGAGGTACGACTCGTGGATCGCGCGGATCACCTCGGGCCGCGTGTGATTGATGATCTCCGGGCAGTTCTCGAGGCCGAGGTAGTCGCGCTCGAGCTCGAGATCGGCCGCGTGGATCTGCGTGCCCATCGCGCCGTCGAGGACGAGCACGCGGCGATCGAGGGCTTCGCGCAGGTCGTAGGTCATGGTGGGGGAGCGAGTTGGTTCGAGGCGGGCGCGGTGGAGCGTGGAGGCGGGCGTCCGGCGGCTAGCCGACCGTCGCCGTCGCGACGAGCGTCATGAAGTGCGGCGGCTGCGGATCGCGCGCCGCGCGCGCGACCTTGATGCGCGTGAATCCAGCCGTCGCGAGGAACTCGCGCAGCGCTTCCTCGGTGAAGCCGAGGTGCTTGTGCTGGTGCTTCTCGCGCACCCACTCCTCGCCGTGCGCGAGCAGGTCGAGCACGAGCAGCTTGCCGCCGCGCACGAGGATGCGCTTCGCCTCCTGCAGCGCGCGCACCGGCACGACCGCGTGGTGCAGCGCCTGCGACAGCACCGCGACGTCGAACGACTGCTCGGGCAGCGGCAGGTCCTCGATGTTCCCCTCGACCGTCTTGACGTTCGAGAGACCGGCGTTGCGCGCGCGCAGGTCGAGCTGGCGCAGCATCTCCGGCGACAGATCGACCGCGGTCACCGTGTCGGCGATCTGCGCGAGCATCAGCGTCAGCAGTCCGTCGCCGATGCCGAGGTCGACGTACTTGCCGCGCGGGACGAGCTGCAGGATGCCGCGCGCGAGTCCCTCCCACGTGCGACCGGGCAACAGCTGCTCGCCGAACGTCGCCGCGACGCGGTCGAAGTACGCCTTGTCGTCGTCGCGCCGGCGCTTGCGCAACTCGTCGAGGCCCGCGAGGTCCGACTGGAACTCGGGCGTCTCGCGGCCCTGCTTCAGCACCTGCTCCCACACGCCGCCCGCGGGTCCGGGCAGCAGGCTGTACAGGCTGCGGCGACCGGTGCGGCGGTCGGTGACGAGCCCGACCTCCTTGAGCAGCGCGAGGTGCGTCGACACGCGGCTCTGCCCCATGTTCAGGATCTCCATCAGATCCGAGCCCGACAGGTCCTCCTGCGCGAGCAGATTGAGCACGCGCAGGCGGGTTTCGTCGGCCAGGGCCTTGAGGACGCGCGACGTGCCGGTGAGTCCGATCATGGAATCAAGATTAGTCGATGGAACGTGTTTCGGCTGGGCGGCGGGCCGCACCCAAGTCCCGTTCGCGTGAGCTAAGCCGGCCGCCGGAGGGGACTTGCGAGCCATCGGCCGCGCTGACACGGCGGCCACAAGAGCCTTGCGGAGACCGCCGCCCGCCGTGAGGATCCACGCGTCCTGGCGGAGCCCGCGCCCGCCTTCGCAGCCGCGAGCTCCGCTCCCTACCCCAGGGGGTCCTGATGCGCGTCGGTGGAAGCCTCGCGGTTTCGGTCGCGGTCGTGCTCGTGCTCGCCGCGCGCGCACCCGGCGCGCAGTCGGTCCTCTTCGACCTCGACGGCCCGTCCTCCGGTTCGCTCTACGGCGCCGCGCTCGCCGGCATCGGCGATCTCGACGGCGACGCGCGCTCGGAGTTCGCGGTCGGATCGTTCGGCGAAGGCATGAGCCTCGCGACCGGTCGCGTGCGCATCTACTCGGGTCACACCGGCGTGCAGCTCGTGCTGCTGCAAGGTCCGCCGAGCGCCGATCACTACGGCGAAGCGCTCGCCGGCGGGCTCGATTGGAATCGCGACGGCAAGCCGGACTTGCTCGTCGGCGCGCGCGCCGATGGACAGGGCGGCGCGAGCGCGGGCAGCGCGCGCGTGTACTCGGGCGCGACGTTCCAACAGCTCGCGAGCGTGCACGGCAACTCGACGGGCGACCTGTGCGGCGACAGCGTCGCGGTCATCGGCGACGTCGACGGCGACGGTTGCGCGGACATCCTCGTCGGGCTGCCGGGCGAGGACGGCGCGGGCTTCAACATCGGACAGGTCAAGGTCTACCGCGGCGGCACGGGCGCGCTGCTGCACGCGAAGAACGGCGAGATCGACTTCAATCAGCTCGGCCGCAACGTGTGCGGCGTCGGCGACGTCGATCTCGACGGCTTCCCGGACTTCGCGGCGAGCGCGCCGAGCGGGATCTCGTGGATCAAGATCTGGTCGGGCGCGAGCGGCGCACAGTGGCTGAAGATCCCGCAGCCGGTGGGGCTCGATTGGTCGCAGCTCGAGCTCGTCGGCGCCGGCGACCTCGACGGCGACGGACGCGGCGA
>SCVU01000535.1 GCA_004296785.1 Planctomycetota bacterium | reverse complement strand
CGCGAAGGCGCGGCGGCGCAGCAGCGCGGCGTGACCGTCGGCCGCGCGCATCCACCGTGCTACGATCCGCCGCCATGCTGCTCGCCGCGTTGATCGCACACGCACAGTCCGCCGCAGCGCCGCAGGACGGCGTGCTCGACGAACAGCAGTGCTTCGAGCGCTGCGACCGCAACGAGGACGGCTGGATCGCGTTCGGCGAGGCGCAGGAAGCGCTGTCCGTCGACCGCGGCGAGTTCCGCGTCTACGACCGCAACCGCGACGGGCGCATCGACCGCGACGAGTTCGGGCTGCGCTACCGCGAGACGCTCGAGCGCCAGGGCGCGTTTCCGCCGCCGAAGGCGCCGGAGAAGAACGCAGCGCTGCCGCCCAAGCGCAGCGCGACGCAGCTGCGCGTCGCGTACGACAAGAACAGCGACGGCGCGATCGACGCGTTCGAAGCGCACAGCTGTCTGATCGACTACGGGATCGCCGAGCCGGCGCAGGTTCCGCTGTTCAAGAAGCTCGACGCCGACTCCGACGCGCGCCTGGTCGGCCCCGAGATCGACGCGCTCGCGAACGCGCTCGCGATGATCCTCGCGCCGGGCCTGCAACCCGCGCTGCCGCCGCTCGAGAAGACCGTGCTCGGTCTGTTCGGCAAGGTCGTCGAGCGCGAGCGCGCGGCCGGCGCGCCGGCCGAGCCGCCGCTGATCGTCGGCCCCGTGCCGATGTTCCTGCGCCTCGACATCGATCGCGACGGCGCGATCACGACGGCGGACGTGGCGCGGCTGCAGCAGCACCAGCCGCTCGCCGTGCGCGCGACGAGCGTGCTCGCCGCGCTCGACCGCAACGGCGACGGCCGCGTCGACGAGGCGGAGTTCGAGCTCGCGCTGCGCTTCTGATCGCGCACCGCGCTGCTGATCACGCCAGCGCGACGAGATCCTCGAGCCGCGGTCCGCGCTCGCCGTCGGCGACCGCGAATTGTCCGCCGGGCTTCAGCGCGGCGCCCGCATAGCTGCCGTCGCGCGCGACGACGTAGTACTGCAGGTTGAACGCGGGCTTGCCGTCGGCGCCGAGCAGCGCGGGCTGCCAGCGCGCGCCGCGCCGCGCGTGCTCTTCGACGCGCCGCAGCACCTCGAGCGCCGCATCGAGCGGCTTGGCGCCGCGCCGCAGCAGCTCGCAGATCGCGAACGAGCCGTTGGCGAGGATGTTCGCCTCGCCGCGCCCCGTCGCGCCCGCGCTGCCGCAGTCCTGATCGCAGTACAGACCGGCGCCGATGATCGGCGAGTCGCCGACGCGGCCGGGGATCTTGAACGACAGCCCCGAGGTCGTCGTCGTGCACGCGAGCGCGCCGTCGGCCGCGAGCGCCGAGCAGTGGATCGTCCCCCACACGCGCGCGCGCCCGCTGCTCGTGTCGAGGTCGACCTTCGCGACGGGCAGCGACTCCCACCAGGCCTGCGCGGTCTTGTTCGCGCGCCGCTCCGGCCAGGTCTCGTCGTCGCCGAGCCAGTCGTCGCCGCGCGAGTGGCCTTCTTTCCACGCGAGCCAGATCTTGCGCGACGCTTCGGTCAAGAGCTCGACGTGCGCGTGGCCGTGCGCGCGCGCGAACTCGTACGCGCCCCTGCCGACGAGCAGGCAGTGATCGGTGCGTTCGAGCACCAGGCGCGCGACCTCGGACGGGTGCAGGATGTTCTCGATGCACGCGACGGCGCCGGAGTTGTGCGTCGGACCGTGCATGCACGCGGCATCGAGCTGCACGACGCCCGCTTCGTTCGGCAGGCCGCCCAGTCCAACGGAGTTGTCCGCCGGATCCGCCTCGGTGACCTTGACGACTTCGATCGCGGCGTCGAGCGGCGCCATGCCGCGCGCGAAGTCGGACCAGATCTTCCGCATGCCGGGGAGCGCGTTCGCGCTGCCGACGAGCACGGGGCCCGACTTGCCGGTGTGGAGCGCGGGCGCGCCGGTGCTGGCGCGCGGTTGCGCCGAGCTGCTGCGACAACCGGCGAGTGCGGCCGCCGTGGCCGCGATCAACGTGCGACGATCCACCGAGGCGCTGCTCATGCGCGTGATTGCACGCAAAGTGAGTCGCCTGGAAAAGGGACGACCACCTTCGGCTGCTTGCGCTGCCCAAGGTGGTCGTTGCAGGGACTCGAATCGTTGCGGCAGAAACCGGCCAATCCCACCGCGCACAGGGCTGACCTCAGAGAGGCTTGCGCCCCCGGTCGGCCGAACATCGGCTTCCCTGTGTGATCCAAGTTGTCACTCGCAGCGGCCGAAGCCTTTGCTTGCGACAGGCCTTCGGACGCGGGCGGGCGCGCTTCGGTTCCCTGGCGCTCCGACATTTCTTCCGCGGGCACCTGCCGCGGCCCCAAGTGCGCGGCCCCGAATGAGTTAGACCCCGTCTAGCGCCCCGCGCGCGCGCCCGGCAGGCACAGCTCGCGCAGCCACTGCCGCCGCCCCGCCGACCAGTCGCGCCACGCTTGCTCGGCGGCCGCGTCGCCCGCCGCGCGCGCGGCTTCGATGCGCACGCTCTCCTCGCGCGCGTGCGAGCGCAGGTAGATCGGAAGAGC